>NZ_JAAOKO010000010.1:0-182419 GCF_018320795.1 Stenotrophomonas sp. PE591 | reverse complement strand
CGACTTGCATGTGTTAGGCCTACCGCCAGCGTTCACTCTGAGCCAGGATCAAACTCTTCACTTAAAACTGCATGATCCGAAGATCAAAATTTAAAGCTGCAGATGATTGATTCTGGCAACGTATCGCTTGCTTTAAAACAATTAATAGTTGCTTGATCAAACGTCTGCAAGATGGACAATCATCCTTCCTGCAGGCGCCTTCACAAGATACCTGCGCATACTTTCAAAGATCTTGGGAAGTGGCCTCAGCGCCGTTCCCGTGTGCTGCGAAGTTTCCTTCGTAGCGAGCCGCCCATTATGCCAGACTTTTTCAGTCCGTCAACACCTTCGTTCGATCATCTCGTTCGGCGGTGGTGGGCGCCCTGTTGTCGCTGAAGCCCCTTGGTGGCGACCCCTGCGACGGGGGAGGAGAAGTATGTCCCTATTCCCATCGTTTGTGAAGGGGGTGTGGCGATTTTTTTCACCGGATGTTGCATCCGTTCATCCGTCGCGCTGCGGGAGGACCGCCCGAAGAGCAGCCAAGCGTGGGCTTGGCTCTACAAGAGCATAAGGAAGGGCCGGCTGCGCCGGCCCTTCCTTTGTCTCAGGCAGCGACCAGGCGTACGCGGGCGAAGGTGCGCTTGCCGACCTGCAGCAGGCCTTCGAAGCCCGGCTGCAGCACCTGCTGGCCGTCCTCGACCACCTCACCGTCCACCTTGACCGCGCGCTCCTTGAGCTTGCGGTTGGCTTCGGAGTTGCTCGGGGTCAGGCCGGCCGCGGTCAGCAGCGCAGCGATACGCAGGCCTTCGACCGGGATCGCCACGTCCTGCAGCGGCAGCTGGGTGATGTCGCCCTGCCCGGTCACCGCCGCTTCCCAGCCGGCGATCGCCTGCTCGGCCGCTGCGGCGTCGTGGAAGCGGGTCGCCAGTTCACGCGCCAGGCGCAGCTTGACCACGCGCGGGTTCAGGCCGCCATTGGCCACCTGCTCGCGCAGCTGCACGGCTTCGGCCTGGCTGATGTCGAAGGACAGCAGCTCGATCCAGCGCCACATCAGGGTGTCGTCCACCTTCATGGTCTTGGTGACGATGTCGATGGCCGGTTCGCTGATGCCAATGTAGTTGCCCAGCGACTTGGACATCTTGTTGACGCCGTCCAGGCCCTCCAGCAGCGGCATGGTCAGCACCACCTGCGGCTTCTGGCCGTGGTGCTCCTGCAGGCCACGGCCCATCAGCAGGTTGAACTTCTGGTCGGTACCGCCCAGCTCCACGTCGGCCTCCAGGGCCACGGAGTCGTAGCCCTGCACCAGCGGGTACAGGAACTCATGGATGGCGATGGACTGCTGGGCGGCGTAGCGCTTGGCAAAGTCGTCGCGCTCGAGCATGCGTGCCACGGTGTGCTGGCCGGCCAGGCGGATCATGTCGGCCGCGCCCATCTTGCCGAACCACTCCGAGTTGAAGCGGACTTCGGTACGGCTGCGGTCCAGCACCTTGAACACCTGCTCCTCATAGGTACGGGCGTTGGCCAGCACGTCCTCGCGGCTGAGCGGCTTGCGGGTGAGGCTCTTGCCGGACGGGTCGCCGATCATGCCGGTGAAGTCGCCGATCAGGAAAATGACCTGGTGGCCGAGGTCCTGGAACTGGCGCATCTTGTTCAGCAGCACCGTGTGGCCCAGGTGCAGGTCGGGCGCGGTGGGGTCGAAGCCGGCCTTGATCCGCAGCGGGCGGCCCTCCTGCAGGCGCGCACGCAGATCCTCGAGCTTGAGGATCTCGTCGGCACCACGGCCGATCTGGGCAAGGGCTTCTTCAATCGAGGACACGTGACTACTCCCGGCAACGCCGATTCTTGTGTGGGGTGTTAAAGCAAAGTTAACCCGATTGGCTTCACAAAAGCCAATGGGCACAAGGGTTTGACGCGGTTTTCTCAGGTGTCTATGGTAACCGGCGATCAGGCCCCCGCTCCCGGGCCACCAGGAAAAAACCGCCGATGCACAATTCCGAACAAGGGCGCGCACGCAAGCAGCGCTTCCAGGAACGCCTCCACGTCCTGCACGACAACGCCCTGCATCGGAAGCTCAGGCAACATCTTCCCGCGGCCTTCAACGAGCGCTGGACCCGGCGCCATTGGATGCATGCCAGCCTGTTCGCGACCATCGGCGCCCTGGTGGCGACGATCGTGCCGGGCTTCTCGCACACCATCGACGCCCCCTTTGCCGACAGCCATACCAGCCTGGCACTGCCGTTGCCGCCGCTGGCCATGGCCCGCCAGCAGCAGGTGCCCGGTGACAGCTGGCAGGTGCTGCGCGTGGAACGCGGCCAGACCCTGAGCGATCTGTTCGACAAGGCCGGTATCCCGGCGACCACCCTGCACCGGGTGCTGGACCACCCGGGCGCGCGCGAGGCGCTGACCAAGCTTCGCCCGGGCGCCGAGATCGCCTTCGACATGCCGCTGTCCGGCGACCTGCGCAGCATCCGCTTCGACCGCGATGCCGACAACCGGGTGGAGCTGAGCCTGGCCGGTAACGACATCAAGGAGAAGGTGACCAAGCGCGAGACCTCCACGCGCACGGTGGTCACCAGTGGCGAGATCACCAGCTCGCTGTATGCCGCGGCCCGCCGCGCCGGGCTGTCGCCGTCGGCGATCGCGACGATGACCGACGACATCTTCAAGTACGACATCGACTTCTCGAAGGACCTGCAGCCGGGCGACCGCTTCAGCGTGGTGATGGATGAAACCTGGCGCGAAGGCGAGAAGGTGGACACCAGCAAGATTCTGGCGGCGACTTTCACCACCGGTGGCAAGACCTATTCCGGCTTCCGCTTCGACCGCAACGGCAAGTCCGAGTACTACGACATCAACGGCCGTTCGCTGAAGAAGAGCTTCATCCGCATGCCGATCCCGTTCGCGCGGCTGAGCTCGACCTTCGGTGCGCGCAAGCACCCCGTGCTGGGCAAGATGCGCATGCACAAGGGCGTGGACTACGCCGCGCGCACCGGCACCCCGATCATGGCCGCCGGCGACGCCCGCGTGCAGTTCGCCGGCGTGCAGCGCGGTTACGGCAACGTGGTGATCCTCGACCACGGCCGTGGCCACACCACCCTGTATGGGCACATGTCGCGCTTTGCGAACATCAAGACCGGCCAGCGGGTGGCCCAGGGCACGGTGATCGGTTATGTCGGCTCGACCGGCCTGGCCACCGGCCCACACCTGCACTACGAATTCCGCGTCAACGGCGAGCACCGCAACCCGCTGACCGTGACCATGCCGCCGCCGGAGCCGCTGAAGGGCGCCGAGCTGGTCGCCTTCCGCGCGCAGACCGCGCCGGCGATGGCCCGCATCCAGGGCATGGAGAAGCTGATCTACGCCGATGCCAGCCCGGCACCGACCAGCCGCGACGAGGCCGCCCCCGAGGTGGCCAGCGCCAAGGACAAGAGCAGCACCGGCCGCAAGCGCGGCTGAGCCCCTGCGTTGACGAAGAAGGATGCGGCAGCACAAGCTTGCCGCGTCCTTTTTTTATGCCCGCCATGAACACGACTGCCGACACTGACGCCCCCCTGTACCTTGGCCTGATGTCGGGCACCAGTGCCGACGGCATCGATGCCGCGCTGGTGCAGTTTCCTGCCGGCGGAGGCTGCCGCTTCGTGCACGGCCTGACCGCCCGCTGGGAGCCGGTGCTGCGTGCACGGCTGGTGACGCTGGGCGAAGGTGGTCCACTGGATTCGCTGGAGGAGCTGGGCGAGCTGGACGCCCGGATCGCGATCAGCTTCGCCGGGGCCGCCAACCAGCTGCTGGCCGAGGCTGGCGTGGACCGCAGCCAGGTGCTCGCGATCGGCTCGCATGGGCAGACCGTGCGTCACCGGCCGCTGGCCGACCCCGCCTTCACCTTGCAGCTGGGCGACGGCAACCGCGTCGCCGAGTTGACCGGGATCACCACGGTCTGCGACTTCCGCCGACGCGACGTGGCGGCCGGGGGCCATGGTGCGCCACTGATGCCGGCCTTCCACCTGGCCATGCTGGGCACGGCCGACGAAGACCGCGCCGTGCTCAATCTGGGCGGTATCGCCAACCTGACCCTGATTCCGCGCGAAGGTGCGGTACGTGGCTTCGATACCGGCCCGGCCAATGCGCTGATGGATGCCTGGTGCCAGCGCCACACCGGCCGCACCTTTGATGCCGACGGCGCGTACGCCGCCAGCGGCGCGGTGGACGAGGGCCTGCTGGCGGGCTGGCGCTCGGACCCGTGGTTCGCGCTGCCGCCGCCGAAGAGCACCGGCCGTGAGCAGTTCCACCTGGCCTGGGCCGAGGCGCACATGGCCGAGGGCCAGTACGCGGCGGCCGACGTGCAGGCGACCCTGCTGGAGCTGACCGTGGCAACGGTGGCCGATGCGCTGCTGGCGCAGCAGCCGCAGACCCGGCGCCTGCTGGTCTGTGGCGGCGGGGTACGCAACCGGCAGCTGATGAAGCGCCTGGCGGCGCGGCTGCCGGACGTGCAGGTGGAATCCAGCGCCGTGCACGGGCTGGACCCGGAGTACGTGGAGGCAATGGGCTTCGCATGGCTGGCGCAGCGGACGATGGACGGGCTGGCCGGCAACCTGCCAAGCGTGACCGGAGCTAAGGGCCCGCGGATCCTGGGTGCGATCCACCTGGCGTGAGGTGGCGCCATCCACGCGTGGCGTGGATCTACCGGGCAGCCGGACGTGGGCTCGTCTCTACAGCATTGCGGCGCGGCCGCTAATCGAAGCCCTGCCCTGCGGGCAAGGCCTGCAGGGCGGCAATGGCATCGGACAGGGCATCCACTTCCGGATCGCCGAAGCCGGAGCGGACTTCCAGTTCACTGCTGAACAGGCCCTGCTCCAGCAAGGCGGCACAGGTCTGTTCGTGGGTCCAGCCGCGGGCGACCGCGACGCGTTTGATACGTTCCAGCAGCAGCGGGTCCAGGTCCCGCAGCACAACGTCGGCCATGCTCACTTCCCCGTTCGCAAGGCACCGCCCCCTCGGCGCGTCGGGGCGATGATCCCGCAGACCGGGCGGGCAGGCAATCAGGTTGAGCCGGCGGCCTGGCGACGGCGCTGCTGCAGGATCAGCAGGGCGCAGAGGATCACCACCGGGATCGCCACCAGCGCAGTACCGACGAAGAACAGCGCGTAGCCTTCCAGCAGCGTCCGGCCCTGTGCGAGCGTCTGTACCGACCACCCCGAGAGCCCCTTGAGCGCCTTGCCGGGCATCGCGTAGAACGAACTCAGCAGTGCGTACTGGGTTGCGGTGTATCCAATGCTGGTCAGGCTCGACATGTAGGCGATCAGCGCCGTTCCGGCGAAGCCGCTGGCGAAGTTGTCGATTGCCATGGCGACGGCGAAATGGGTTGTGTCCGGGCCGGAATAGGCCAGCCAGGCAAACGCCAGGTTGGAGGCCGGCCCCAGCACAGCGCCTACCATCAGCGCCGCCAGCACCCCCCAGCGGACCGAGACCAGGCCCGCTGCGGCAATACCGACGAAGGTCGCGACCAGCCCGACCGAGCCACGCACCGCGCCCACGGTGTCCTCGTCCAGGCCGAGATCGACGTAGAACGGGTTGGCCATCGGTCCCATGACGAAGTCGGCCATGCGATAGACGCTGATGGCCACCAGGATCAGGATCGCGCCGCTGCGATGCTCGCGGACGAAGGCGATGAACGGTCCCGCTACGGCGTCGAACAATCCGCGCGGTGTCCACAGCGAGGTCGCCTGCGCCTGCACGGCAGCCACTTCCCGCGCGGGTTCGCGGGCCATGACCACGGCCACCACGCCAAGCGCCATCAGCACGGCCATGATCTCGTAGGAAACCTGCCAGCCGACACGGGCCGCGATGATCAGGATCAGCGCATCGGTGACCAGCAATGCAGTGCGGTAGCCCAGTGCCGAGGATGAGGTCAGCAGTCCAAGCTGCTCGCTGTTGTCAGCACTTTCAATGCGCCAGGCATCGATGACGATGTCCTGGGTGGCCGAAGCAAACGCCACGATCACGGCCATCACGCCGAACACGACGATGTGCTGCCAGGCGATACCCAGGAACTGGATCTGCCCCCCCTTGGGCTGGACCAGCGCCATGCCGACCAGGCCCACCACCACAACCAGCTGCGACAGCAGCATCCAGCCACGGCGGCGGCCAAAGCGGCCGAACAGAGGCACGTCGGTCTTGTCGACGATCGGTGCCCACAGGAACTTCATGGTGTAGGCCAGCCCGACCCATGACAGGAAGCCGATCGTACTCAGCTCGATGCCTTCCTTGCGCATCCAGAAGCCGAGCGTGTTGCCCACCAGATAGATCGGCAGGCCGGAACTGAAGCCGAGCAGCAGCATCGCCAGCACCTTGCGCTGGCTCAGGTTGGACAACACCTGCTGCCACGGTCGGCGCGGCTTGGCAGCCTCGGTCACAGGTCGTAGTCCACGGTGAACGGGGCGTGGTCGGAGAAGCGCTCGTCGCGGTAGATCGAGCAGCTTCGCAGGCGGTCACGCAGGCCCGGGGTGATGAACTGGTAGTCGATGCGCCAACCGACATTGTTGGCACGGGCGGCGCCGCGGTTGCTCCACCAGGTGTAGTCCTCTCCGGTGGGGTTGAGCAGGCGGTAGGCATCGGCCCAGCCGCGACCGGCAGCGACATCGGTGGCCTGGCCGTGGTCGGCGCAGAGGGCGTTGAGCCAGTCGCGTTCCTCCGGCAGGCAGCCGGAATTCTTCTGGTTGGACTTCCAGTTCTTGATGTCCAGCGCCGAACGCACGATGTTCCAGTCGCCGCACAGCACGTAGTCGCGGCCGCTGCGCGCCCACTCCTCCAGGATCGGCCGCAGCCATTCCATCACTTCGAACTTGAAGCCCTGGCGCAGGTCGCCCGAGCTGCCGGACGGGATATAGAAGGAGACCACGCTGAGGTTGCCGTAGCGTGCCTCGATGTAGCGGCCTTCGTCGTCGAACGGGGCCCAGCCCAGCGACGTGATGACCTGGTCCGGCTCGCGCTTGCTGTAGATCGCCACACCGCTGTAGCCCTTCTTGGTAATGGCGTCGCGGTAGAAGCAGTGGTGGCCGTCCGGGCGGAACATCGGGTCGCTCAGCTGGTCTTCCTGGGCCTTGGTTTCCTGGATGCACAGGACATCGGCATCCTGGGCACGGAACCAGTCGAGGAAGCCCTTGGTCGCGGCGGAACGGATGCCATTGGCGTTGAAACTGATGATGCGCATGCGGAAGACCTACGGCGGGAAACCGGGCAAGCATACCGGTTGACTGCAGGGCTGCGCAGTCCGCCGGGTGGGCCCGCCAGCGCCTTCACACGGGGCCGGACGAGCGCGAAACGCCCAGCTGGATTAGGATTTGTGCTCCAAATGAAGATGAATCGAGTTTTGATGAGCGACCACCGCCACCGTTTCCTGCAGCTGGCCCTGACCGCCGACGCCCTGCGCTTCGGCCAGTTCACCCTCAAGTCCGGCCGGCTGAGCCCCTATTTCTTCAACGCCGGCCGTTTCGACTCCGGTTCGCTGCTGTCCCAGCTCGGCGCCTGCTATGCCGATGCCATCGATGCCAGCGGGATCAAGTACGACGTGGTGTTCGGCCCGGCCTACAAGGGCATCCCGCTGGCCACCGCGATGGCCTGCGAGCTGGCCCAGCGCGGCCGCGACCTGCCGCTGTCGTTCAACCGCAAGGAAGCCAAGGACCATGGCGAGGGTGGCCAGCTGATCGGCGCCGACATGCAGGGCAAGCGCGTGCTGATCGTCGACGACGTGATCACCGCCGGTACGGCGATCCGCGAAGCGCTGGGCATCATCCGCGCCGCCGGTGGCACCCCGGCCGGCATCGTGGTGGCACTGGACCGCCAGGAGATCGCTTCGGAGACCGACCGCCGTTCTGCCGCGCAGTCGGTGGCCGAAGAAGCCGGTATCCCGGTGATCGCCGTGGCATCGCTGGCCGATCTGCTTGATTTCGCCTCCGGCAACCCGGAACTTGTGGGTTACCGGCAGCCGCTGGAAGCCTACCGGGCCCAGTACGGCGTTCGTTCGATCCGCTGACCGACCCAGGGGAAAGGTCATGTCCCGAGTTCCTGCTGTCCTCTTCGCCGGCCTGCTGCTGGTCGTGCCGTTCACCGTACCGGCGCAGTCGCGCGACAGCGGCAAGGCGGAAAAGAAGCTGTACTGCTGGAACGAGGGCAAGGAGCGGATCTGCAGTGATTCGCTGCCGGCCGACGCGGTCAACCATGCCCGCGAGGAATTCAATGCGAGCACGGGCCTGCGCAATGCGCAGGTCCAACGCGCGTTGACCGACGAGGAGCGTGCCGCTGCCAGCACCGCTGCGCAGCAGCAACAGCTGGACCTGATGGCCGAGCAGACCCGCCAGCGCACCGAGCAGGCCATGTTGTCCACCTACGGCAGCGAGGCCGACCTGCGCCGGGTGTTTGCCGAGCGCCAGGAAGTGCTGGACAACAACCTGAAGACAGCCGAGTACAACGTCACCAGCCTGCGTGAGTCGCTGGTGGCGCTGCTGTCGGCGGCGGGAGACCGCGAGCTGGCCGGCGCCAAGGTGGTCGACAAGCAGGCCGAGGCGATCCGCAAGCGGCATGCGCAGCTGCAGGCGCAGCAGCGCTTGCAGGCCGGGCTGGTGCAGCAGCAGCAGGCGTTGAAGGCCGAGATCGACAGCACCCTGCAGCGCTATCGCGAGCTGAAGGGGCTGGTGCCGGCGGACACTCCGGCGGGCTGACGGCGCTACCTCCGCCGGGCATGGCCCGGCGCTACCCCGGGCCTGGTTACGGGTTGGCCCACGGAATTTATGCACTCTTTACGCGTCGGCCCGGTCCGGCGCGTAGTGCGTTTATGGGGGGTAGGACGACGATGGCGGCCTGAGGTGGAGGGGTTCCACCAGGACGCTATTGCAATGTCCCCCTGGCTGTCGTTGTTGTGTGGCGTGCTGGTGCTGGTTGCCGCCGCCTATCTCCTTTATGTCGTGCTGCGGCCCGAGTCGTTCTGAGCGGAGCCGGCCATGACTGAGATGCTTGTGATTATTGCCGCCAGCCTGCTGCTGGCGTGGCCGCTGGGCCTGTACCTGGCGCGCGTGATGCGCGGCACGCCGATGAAGGTCGACGTGCTGTTCCACTGGATCGAGAAGCCGCTGTACAAGGTGCTTGGCGTCGATCCATCGCGCGCCATGTCCTGGCGCGGCTATGTGCTGGCCTTCGTGCTGAGCAACGTCGTGGTCGCGGTGCTGACCCAGGCGGTGTTCATGACCCAGGCCTGGTTGCCGTTGAACCCGGACCAGATCCCGAACATGCGCTGGGACACCGCGCTGCACACGATGATCTCGTTCCTGACCAACACCAACCAGCAGCACTATTCGGGCCAGGCGCAGCTGTCCTACTTCTCGCAGATGACCGGCATCACCGGCCTGCAGGTGGTGACGCCGATGATGGGCCTGGCGCTGGCGGTGGCGACGCTGCGCGCGTTGTTCTCGCGTGCGCCGCAGGCTGCGGCGACCACCGGGGCCGGCGATGACCGCCAGGTGGCGGTGGGCAACTACTACGTGGACGTGGTGCGCCTGTGCGTGCGCTTCCTGCTGCCGCTGTGCCTGGTGTGGACGCTGGTGCTGACCAGCCAGGGCGTACCGTCGACGATGGCCGGTGGGCCACAGGCCACGCCGATCGACGCCAGCGCCGGCATGGCCGGACAGAAACTGCCGTTGGGACCGGTGGCGGCGATGGTCGCGGCCAAGCAGCTGGGCGCCAACGGCGGCGGCTGGTATGGCCCGAACAGCAGCTTCCCGCTGGAGAACCCGACCCCGCTGTCGAACGCGCTGGAGATCGTCGGCATCCTGCTGGTGCCGATGGCGGTGATCTTCATGATCGGCGCGTTCACCGGCCGGCGCCGCTTCGGCGCGCTGGTGTTCAGCTGCATGCTGGGCATGTCGCTGCTGTCCACCGGCGCGATGATGTGGAGCGAAGGGCATAGCGCCAGCGCCGCCACCCCGCTGCTGATGGAAGGCAAGGAAGTGCGCTTCGGCGCCGATGGCACTGCGCTGTGGGCGGCGGTGACCACCCAGGTCTCCAACGGCTCGGTCAACGGCATGCACGATTCGCTGGCGCCGCTGAGTGGCGGCATCGCGATGGTCAACATGCTGGTCAGCGCGATCTGGGGCGGCATCGGTTGTGGCCTGCAGCAGTTCATCGTGTACCTGCTGCTGGGTGTGTTCCTGGCCGGGTTGATGACCGGGCGCACGCCGGAACTGTTCGGCCGCAAGCTGGAGACGCCACAGGTGCGCCTGCTGGCCCTGCTGGTGCTGCTGCAGCCGATCACCCTGCTGGTGTTCACCGCGATCACCCTGGCCGTGCCCGGCCTGGCGGGCACCTCCAATCCCGGCTTCCATGGCATCAGCCAGGTGTTCTACGAGTATGTCTCGGCCTATGCCAACAACGGTTCGGGCTTCGAAGGGCTGGGAGACGCCACGCTGTGGTGGAACCTGAGCTGCTCGCTGGTGCTGCTGCTGGGCCGCTTCCCGCTGCTGATCATCCCGCTGGTGGTGGCCGCACAGCTGGCTGCCAAGCGGCAAGCGCCGGAGTCTGCCGGCAGCCTGCAGATCGAAACGCCGACCTTCGCCCTGACCCTGGTCTCGGTGATCGTCATCCTGACCGTGCTGCAGTTCATGCCGGCGCTGGTACTCGGCCCGATCGCCGACCACCTGAGCCTGGGACTGCACTGAGGACACCGCAATGAGTACCCATGCAAGTTCAACCCGTAGTTCCCTCGCACCGCGCCCTGCCCTGCTGGATGGCGCAGGCCTGCGCCGTGCACTGGTCGAGGCAGTGCGCAAGCTGTCGCCGATGCATCTGGTGCGCAGCCCGGTGATGGCGGTGGTGATGGCCGGCACGATCGTGGCCGCGATCGTCACCCTGACCGGCAATGCGCCGCTGGGCTTTGGCCTGGCGGTGACCGCGATCCTGCTGGTGACCGTGCTGTTCGGCAATTTTGCCGAAGCCGTGGCCGAAGCACGTGGCCGTGGCCAGGCCGCATCGCTGCGCCGCGCCCGCCAGGACCTGGTGGCGCGCCGCCTGGCCGCACCGCAGCCGGGTGCCGCGGAAACCCAGCTGCCAGCCGCCGAGCTGCGCCCGGGCGACCATGTGATCGTCAGTGCCGGTGAACTGGTACCGGCCGATGGCGAGATCGTGCAGGGCCTGGCCACCATCAACGAAGCAGCGGTGACCGGCGAATCGGCACCGGTGCTGCGCGAGGCCGGTACCGACCGTTCCGGTGTGATCGGCGGAACCAAGGTGCTGTCCGACCAGATCATCGTGCGGGTGACCGCCGAGCCGGGCCACAGCTTCCTGGACCGGATGATCGCGCTGGTGGAAGGCGCCAACCGGCAGAAGACGCCGAACGAGATCGCACTGACCCTGCTGCTGGCGGCGATGACGCTGACCTTCCTGGTGGTGGTGGCGACGCTGCCGGCCATTGGCGCGGCGGTAGGCGTGCAGGTTGACCCGCTGCTGCTGATCGCGCTTCTGGTCTGCCTGATCCCGACCACCATCGGCGGCCTGCTGCCGGCCATCGGCATCGCCGGCATGAACCGCGCGCTGGCCGCCAACGTGCTGGCCAAGTCGGGCAAGGCGGTGGAAGTCGCGGGAGACGTGGACGTGCTGCTGCTGGACAAGACCGGCACCATCACCTACGGCGATCGCCAAGCCAGCCACTTCCATCCGTTGGCCGGTATCGATGCCAGCCAGCTGCGTGAAGCGGCGCTGTTGTCCTCGCTGGCCGACCCGACCCCGGAAGGCAAGTCGATCGTGCGCCTGGCGCGCGAACAGGGCTGCGCCACCGCCGAACCGGACCACGCCGAGTACCTGGCGTTCAGTGCGCAGACCCGCATGTCCGGCGTGGATCTTGAACATGGGCGGCAGATCCGCAAGGGTGCCGCCGATGCGATCCGTGCCCACGTACAGGCGCTGGGCGGCAATGTACCGGTTGAACTGGCCGGCCGCGTCGAGCAGGTCGCACGCAACGGTGCCACCCCGCTGGTGGTGGCCGAGGGCCGCCACGTGCTGGGCGTGATCGAACTGTCGGACGTGGTCAAGCACGGCATGCGCGAGAAGTTCGCGCAGCTGCGGGCGATGGGCATCCGCACGGTGATGATCACCGGCGACAACCCGCTGACCGCCGCCGCGATCGCTGCCGAAGCCGGTGTCGACGACTACATCGCCGAGGCGCGACCGGAAGACAAGCTGGCGCGCATCCGCCAGGAGCAGGCCGGTGGCCGCCTGGTGGCGATGGTCGGTGACGGTACCAACGACGCCCCGGCACTGGCCCAGGCCGACATCGGCCTGGCGATGAACTCCGGTACGCAGGCGGCGAAGGAGGCCGGCAACATGGTCGACCTCGATTCGGACCCGGCCAAGCTGCTGGCAGTGGTGGAAGTAGGCAAGCAGCAGCTGATCACCCGCGGCGCGCTGACCACCTTCTCGCTGGCAAACGACGTCTCCAAGTACTTCGCGATCCTGCCGGCGCTGTTCGCCGCGGCCGTTCCGACCATGGCCGCCTTGAACGTGATGCAGCTGTCGAGCCCGCGCAATGCGGTGCTGGCGGCGCTGATCTTCAACGCCCTTGTGATTCCCGCCCTGATCCCGCTCGCCCTGCGTGGCGTGCGCTTCCGCCCGGCCACCGCCACCGCGCTGCTGCGCCGGAACATGCTGGTGTACGGCCTCGGCGGCGTGCTGCTGCCGTTCGCAGCGATCAAGGCGATCGACCTCCTTCTTGTCCTGGTATTCGGCGCATGAACCGTTCTGCTTCCACCTCCACTTCCCTGTCGCGCGAACCGAAGGCCGAGGCCCGCGTGGCCAGCCTGCAGGATGGCGCCAGCTGGCGCCCGGCGATCGGCCTGGGCCTGGCCACCCTGCTGCTGGCCGGTGCGGTCTACGCCGGCATCGCCACCGGTTTCGCCGGCCTGGCCTACCCGACCCAGGCCGAGGGCAGCCTGCTGCGCGATGGCAGCGGCCAGGTGCGCGGCTCGACGTGGCTGTCGCAGCCGTTCACCGGTGATGGCTACTTCCAGGCACGGCCATCGGCGGCCAACTACGACCCGATGGCGGCAGCCGGTTCCAACATGGCGCGCAGCAACCCGGCGCTGGCCGAGCGCGTCGCCGCCAGCACCGCGGCGGTGGCCGCACGCGAAGGCGTTGCCCCGGCGCAGGTTCCTGCGGACCTGGTCACGCAGTCCGCCGGCGGCCTGGATCCGCAGCTGTCGCCGGCTGCAGCGCAGTTGCAGGTAGCACGCGTGGCGCGTGCCCGTGGCCTGCCTGTGGAACGCGTGCAGGCACTGGTGCAGGCGCATACCGAAGGTCGCCAGTGGGGCCTGTTCGGCCAGCCGCGGGTGAACGTGGTGACGCTGAACTTCGCGCTGGACCACGCGGCCAAGGCACCGTGATGCCGGCCTGCACCGGCTGCGCGCACAATGGCACCCATGACTGATGCGCGTACCCGCCAGGCCGATGCCCTGGTCGAAGGCCTGCAACGCGAAGCCGGCGGCAAGCTGACCGTGTTCCTCGGCGCGGCGCCGGGCGTGGGCAAGACCTACGCCATGCTGACCCGCGCGCAGGAACAGCTGCGTCGCGGCGTCGACCTGGTGGTCGGGTTGGTGGAAACCCATGGCCGTGCCGATACCCAGGCGCTGCTGGAGGGGCTGCCACAGCTGCCGCTGAAGGACGTGGCCTACCACGGCCATGCCCTGCAGGAGATGGACCTGGATGCCGTGCTCGCACGGCATCCGGCCTTGGTGCTGGTGGACGAACTGGCCCATCGCAATGCACCCGGCAGCCGCCACGAGCGGCGCTGGCAGGATGTGATGGAGCTGCTGGACGCCGGCATCGACGTCTGGACCACGGTCAACATCCAGCATCTGGAAAGCCTCAATGACGTGGTGATGCGCATCACCGGCGTACGCGTGAGCGAGACCGTGCCGGATGGGGTGCTCGACCGCCTGCACGACATCGTGCTGGTCGACCTGCCGCCGCGCGAGCTGATCGCGCGCCTGCAGCAGGGCAAGGTCTATGTGCCCGAACAGGCCGCGCAGGCGCTGCAGGCGTTCTTCTCGCCGGCCAACCTCACCGCACTGCGCGAGCTGGCCATGCAGGAGGCCGCCGACCGCGTCGACAGCAGCCTGCGTGAAGCGCGCGCCGCGCGCGGCGAGAGCAACCTGCCACTGCGTCGTGGCGTGCTGGTGGCCATTGATGGCGGCGGTCAGAGCGAATACCTGGTGCGGGTGGCGCGGCGCATCGCCGAACGCCGCGATGCGCCGTGGACGGTGGTGACCGTGCAGGGCCGACGCCAGGACGAGGCGACCCGGCGCGAGATCGATGCGGCCTTCGCATTGGCACGACGCCTCGGCGGCGACGCCGAACTGCTGCACGGATCAAGCATCGCCGATGCCCTGCTCGACCATGCCGCGCACAACGGCGTGTCGACCCTGGTGCTCGGCCGGACCCGCGAACGTCCGCTGGCGCGGATGTTCAACCGCACCCTGACCCAGCAGCTGATCCAGCGCGGCGCGCATTACGAGATCACCATCATCAGCACCCCGCAGGCACGTGCGCGCTCGCGCCGCGAGGGCCTGCTGCCGCCGATGCGCGGCATCAGCTACGAACCAGTGCAGGCGCTGATCGCCACCGCGCTGGCCTGTGCGGTGGCATGGCTGGCCGAACGCTGGGTCGGCATGGCCGACCTGTCGATGGTGTTCATCGTGGCAGTGGTGCTGGTGGCCGCACGCACGCGCGCCAGCGTGGCGGTGATGGCGGCGATCCTGTGCTTCCTCGCCTACAACTTCCTGTTCATCGCGCCGCGCTTCACCTTCGCCATCGGCGCGCGCCAGGGCGTGATCACCGTGTTCCTGTTCCTGGCCGCCGCGCTGGTGGCCGGACGCCTGGCCTCGCGCCTGCGCATGCAGGTGATCGCGCTGCGTGCGGCGAATCGACATGCGCGTGCGCGCCAGCAGCTGGGACGGCAGCTGGCCAGCGCGGCCGGCAATGGCGAGGTGGCGCAGGCGGGTCGGCATGCACTGGAACAGGCCATGGACGTTCCAGCGTGGCTACGGATCGGCGCCGATACCGCAACCGGTGGCCGCAGCCAGCCGGGCGATACCGACTTGGCCGCCGCCGATTGGGCACTGCACCACGGCCAGCCCAGCGGGCGCTTCACCGACACCCTGGCCGGTGCGCAGTGGTGGTTCCTGCCGCTGCTGGATGGCGAAGACCGCGCCATCGGCGTGGCGGGCCTTTACCTGCCCGGCGCACAGGCGCGCCTGCTGCCCGAGCAGCGGCAGCTGGCCGAGGCGATGGTCGACGACATCGCCCAGGCCGCGCTGCGCACCCGGCTGGTGGCCGAACTGGAGCAGGCCCACGTCAGCAACGAGACCGAGCGGCTGCGCTCGGCCCTGCTCTCTTCGGTGTCACACGACCTGCGCTCGCCGCTGGCGGCGATGATCGGTTCGGCCGACAGCCTGGCCAGCTACGGTGCGGCGATGGATACGGCCGATCGCCGTGCCCTGCTGGACACCATCCTGGTCGAAGGCGAGCGGCTGGACCGCTACATCCAGAACCTGCTGGACATGACCCGGCTCGGCCACGAAGGGTTGAAGATCAACCGCGACTGGATCGGCGTGGACGAGCTGATCGGCTCGGCGGCGCGGCGCCTGCAGCGCTACCAGCCCAAGGTGCGGCTGGAGCTGGATATTCCGGCCACGCTCGCGCCAATCTGGGTACACCCGGCGCTGGTTGAACAGGCGGTGTTCAACGTGATGGAAAACGCGGCCAAGTTCTCGCCACCCGATGCCGCCGTGCAGGTGCAGGCGCGCGAACTGGACGGACAGCTGCGCATCGATGTGATTGATGCCGGCCCCGGCATTCCCGATGACGAGCGCGCGCGCATCTTCGACATGTTCTACAGCGTCGAGCGCGGCGACCGTGGCCGCCACGGCACCGGCCTGGGCCTGACCATCTGCCAGGGCATGGTCGGTGCGCATGGCGGCAGCGTGCAGGCGCTGCCCGGACGCGACGGTCGCGGTACCCTGATCCGCATCACCCTGCCCCTGCTCAAGCCAGCCTCCCACGATGAGCCCGACTCCGATTGACGCCAGCGCGCCGGCCCCGCGCGTGCTGGTGATCGATGATGAAACCCAGATCCGCCGGTTCCTGGACATCAGCCTGCGCGCGCAGGGCTACCAGGTGCGGCAGGCGGCCACCGGCCAGGAAGGCCTGCAGCTGGCGGCCAGCGAGGACATGGACCTGGTGATCCTGGACATCGGCCTGCCGGACATGGAAGGCCATGAGGTGCTGGAGCAACTGCGGCAGTGGAGCCAGGTGCCGGTGATCATGCTGACCGTGCGTGCGGGTGAAGCCGAAAAGGTGCGCGCACTGGATACCGGCGCCAATGACTACGTGACCAAGCCGTTCGGCACCCAGGAGCTGATGGCGCGGGTGCGGGCGCTGCTGCGCACGCGCAGCGTGCCCAGCGACGGCACGCCACCGGTGTTCGACGATGGCCATCTGCATGTGGATCTCGTACGCCGCGAAGTGGCGCTGGATGGCGAGCCGGTGGCGCTGACCCGCAAGGAGTACGCGCTGCTGTCGCTGCTGCTGCGCAATGCCGGGCGGGTGGTGACCCAGCCGCAGATCCTCCAGGAGATCTGGGGCCCGACCCACCAGCACGACACCCACTACCTGCGCATCCTGGTCGGCAAGCTGCGGCACAAGCTGGGCGATTCAGCGCTGGATTCGCGCTACCTGTTCACCGAGCCAGGCGTGGGCTTGCGTTTCAAGGGGTAATAGATCCACGCCATGCGTGGATGGACATCATCGAAGCCGGAAGAGCATCCACGCATGGCGTGGATCTACCGTGTCGACCAAGGTCGACACCCACCAGCAGCGGTCCATGCCGTTCCGACAGATCGCGGAAATCTGTCGAAGGCGGGGTGGGTCCGGTTGCGGGGGCGTGAGCCGCATGGATGCGGCGACCGAGCTTACATGGACGTACTTGCAGCGTCCCCCGTAACCGGACCCACCCCGCATCCCTCGGATAGCCGGCCTTTGACGTTGACGTTGACGTTGATTCGGCGGGTGCCGGGCGCAGCCCGGCCCCACCTCAGAACCCCAGCGGGGTGTCGCCCAGCACCGGCTGCAGCTGGCTGCGGAACAACGCCTGGATGCGTTCCAGTGCCGCCTCGTCGTTGCCCTCGAAGCGCAGCACCAGCACCGGCGTGGTATTGGAAGCACGCACCAGCCCCCAGCCATCGGGGAAGTCCACGCGCAGGCCGTCGATGGTCGACAGGCGGCCGCCCACATAGGGGTTGTCCGGCGACTGTGCCGCCGCCACCAGCATCGCCACCAGCGCATGCGGCGTGCCTTCGGCCACCGGTACCTTCAGTTCCGGCGTGGCCACCATCTCCGGCAGCTCGGCCAGCACTTCGTCCGGGGTTTCCTCGCGCTGCGCCAGGATCTCCAGCAGTCGCGCGGCGGCATACAGGCCATCGTCGAAACCGAACCAGCGCTCCTTGAAGAAGAAGTGGCCGCTCATCTCGCCGGCCAGCTCGGCATCGGTCTCGCGCATCTTCGCCTTCATCAGCGAGTGCCCGGTCTTCCACATCAACGGGCTGCCACCATTACGCAGCACGTGGTCGGACAGCTTGCCGGTGCACTTCACGTCGTAGATCACCATCGCGCCGGGGTTGCGCATCAGCACGTCGGCGGCGAACAGCATCAGCAGGCGGTCGGCATAGATGATCCTGCCTTCGCCGGTGACCACGCCCAACCGGTCTCCGTCGCCATCGAAGGCGACGCCGAGGTCGGCGCCGAAGCGCTTGACCGTCTGCACCAGGTCTTCCAGGTTGGCCGGCTCGCTCGGGTCGGGATGATGGTTGGGGAAGGTACCGTCGACATCGCAGTACAGCGGGATGACTTCGGCGCCGATGGCTTCCAGCAGCTGTGGTGCAAGCGCACCGGCGACGCCGTTGCCGGCATCGGCCACGACCTTCAACGGGCGGTCCAGCTGCACGTCGTCGGCGATGCGCTGGATGTAGTCGGCACTGACATCGCGCTGCTGGTAATCGCCCGGCTCGGCCGCCTGCGCCAGGCGCCCCTCGACGATGCGCTGGTAGAGATCGGTGATGGCATCGCCTGACAGCGTCTCGCCGCCGATGACCACCTTGAAGCCGTTGTACTCGGGCGGGTTATGACTGCCGGTGACCGCCACGCAGGTGCCGGTGCGCAGGTGGAAGGCGGCGTAATAGACGACCGGCGTCGGTGCCAGGCCGATGTCGATCACCGCGCAACCGGTGCGACGCAGGCCTTCGGCCAATCCCGCAGCCAGTTCCGGGCCGGACAGGCGGCCATCACGGCCGATCACCACCTCGCGCAGACCCTGTTCCAGCGTCAGGGTACCGATGGCCTGGCCGATCAGCGCGGCGGTCTTCGGCGTCAGTTCGCTGCCGACCACGCCACGGATGTCGTAGGCGCGGAAGATGCCGGCGGCCAGTTCCCCGGCAGGGACCGGTGGCGGCGGCGGCGCAGTGTCCGCGGCGCTGGCGGCGGCCACCGGTGGCGGCGCCATCTGCAGGCTCTCGCTCAGGGTCGGGCCATGATCCGCTTCCGCCACGGCCGCACGGCGCGGCAACGGCAGCGACTTCGGCAGCCGGCCGCGACCCACCACCAGCAGCACGGCGATGAACGCCAGCAGCAGCGCGACGATGGCACTGGCCAGCGAACCCAGGCCCAGAGGACCGGCTTCGACATTCGGTACGGCGGCCACCAGCCGCAACGGCGTGCCCGGAACCGGGCGCGCCAGCGCTTCGGCGCTCTCGGCCAGGCCGGCGTCGCCCTGGGCAACGAGGTCATGCGTGCCTTGGCGCAGACCGAGGAAACCGGTGGACGGGGCGCTCACCTGGTCCAGCGGCGAGGTCAGCCGCAGCAATGGCTGGCGCACGTAGAGCACTGCCGGGCCAAGGCTGCCCAGCTGCACCGGAGCCGCCAGACCCAGGCGATTGCCACCTGCATCGCGCACCACGCGCAGGCCAGGCTTGCCCTCGGCCAGCGCTTGTTCCAGCAGGGCCAGGCGTGCGTAGCCGAAGGTGGCCGGGTCGGCATAGGCCGTGGCCAGATCGGCGGTCAGCACGTCAGCCTGCTCCACGCCGGTCCAGCTCTCGCGCACGGCCAGCGCCGCTGCCGCGGCGTCACCGGCCTGCAGTGCCTGCTGCACGCGTTCGTTCTTCAACTGCTGCTGCAGCTGCTTCAGCTGGCCGGCTGCGGCCTCCTGCAAGCCCTGCACGGCCTGGTCACGCGCTTCTTCCAGCGCCTGGCCGTTGGCCTCCTGCCGCCATTGCTGCACCGCGCTCCATCCGAACCAGCCGGCCAGCAGGACCAGCAGCACCCCCAGTAGTGGCGCACTGCGTCCCAACGACCGTTCCCGCTGCCCTTCCCCGATGCCGCTCATCAATGTCCCCCGTCAACGCACCCCGGTATGGCCGAATCCACCCGTTCCCCGCACGCTGTCGGTGAAAGTATCCACCACCTGCAGGCTGACGCGGGCAATCGGCACGACCACCAGCTGCGCGATGCGATCGCCCGGCTCGATGGTGAAGGCCTCGCGGCCACGGTTCCAGACGCTGATCAGCAACGGGCCCTGGTAATCGGCGTCGATCAGGCCGGTGCCGTTGCCAAGCACGATGCCGTGGCGATGGCCCAGCCCGGAACGCGGCAGGATCACCGCGCACAGGTGCGGATCAGCGATATGGATGGCCAGGCCGCTGGGCACCAGCGCGGTGTCGCCCGGCTGCAGGGTCAGCGCGGTATCCAGCGCCGCGCGCAGGTCCATGCCGGCGCTGGCTTCGGTGGCGTAGGCGGGCAGCGGCCAGCTGTCGCCGAAACGCGGATCAAGCAGCTTGACCTGCAGCGGTTGGGAAGTGGAAGCCTGGGTCATGCCTGGAGTCTCCGCGCGATCAGCGCCAGCAGTTGTTCGGCCAGCTCGCGCTTGGAGGTGGCCGGGAATACCTGTTCACCGTCCTGCCAGAAGGCCGTGGCGGCATTGTTGTCGCTCTCGAAACCGCCGCCACTGATGCCGACCTGGTTGGCGATCACCAGGTCCAGGCGCTTGTCGACCAGCTTGCCACGCGCATATTTCTCCACGTCGTGGGTCTCGGCGGCGAAGCCGACCACCAGCTTCAGCGACTGCGTCTGTGCAGCGACTTCGGCGAGGATGTCCGGCGTGCGCACCAGCTCGATCACCAGCGACTGGCTGTCGGCGGTCTTCTTCAGCTTCTGCGGCGCGACCTGGCGTGGCGTGTAGTCGGACACTGCGGCAGCACCGATATAGATGTCGGCCGGCAACGACTTCAGCACCGCATCGCGCATCTGCGCGGCCGAGCGCACGTCCACGCGTTGCACGCCGGCTGGCGTCGGCAGCTGTACCGGGCCGCTGACCAGCACCACCTGGGCGCCCATCGTCGCGGCGGCCGCGGCCAGGGCAAAGCCCATCTTGCCGCTGCTGCGGTTGCCGACGTAGCGCACCGGATCGATGTCTTCATAGGTCGGGCCAGCGCTGATCAGCAGGCGAAGGCCCTGCAGCGCGCGGGTTTCCGGTGCGACAACCGCCGCTGCAGCACTGCCATTGGCAGCCAGCGCGGCAACGATGTCGCCCGGTTCGGCCAGACGGCCGGGACCGGATTCGCCTTCGGCCAGCGGACCGTCGACCGGGCCGATCACCTGAGCGCCGCGCTGGCGCAGCAGGGCGATGTTGGCCTGGGTGGCCGGATGCAGCCACATGCGGTGGTTCATCGCCGGGCAGATCGTCAGCGGCGCGGTACTGGCCAGGCACAGGGTGCTGACCAGATCATCGGCGTGGCCCTGGGCCAGCCGGGCCAGCAGATCGGCGGTACCCGGGGCGACCACGATGCGGTCGGCCCAGCGGGCCAGCTCGATGTGGCCCATGGCCTGTTCGGCCGCGCTGTCCCACAGCGTGGTGCGGGTGGGCTGCCCGGACAGGGCCTGGAAACTGAGCGGAGTGACGAACTGCTGTGCTCCGGCGGTCATCGCCACCTGCACCTGGGCACCGGCGTCGCGCAGGCGCCGCACCAGTTCCAGGGCCTTGTAGGCCGCGATCCCGCCTCCGACGCACAACAGCAGTTTCTGACCTTCCAGCGCGCGGGCCGGCGCGGGGGAAGCGTTGGGGGAGTCAGCCACCTGGAATTCCTGTGCAAACGAGGGCGCTAGCTTACCCGATGGTCGGTAATGTCCCGGTGCAGGGCGCACATAGCGGGCGGCTATCAGCAGATGGAGTCCGTCTCCGTTGACCGGGGATTCACCCGGTATCAGTTTCGGACCTTTCCTATACCTCTACGGGTCTGCGCTTTTGCAGAATCAGGCATTGGCTGCCGCCCGCCGTGGCCTGTTCGACCTTCGAGGAGCCGCGTGCATCCGCGCATCATCATCGCCGACGACCATCCCGTGGTCCTGCATGGCATCCGTATCGTGCTGCAGACCTACCTGATGGACATCGTCGGCAGTGCGCGCGACGGCGCCCAGCTGCTGGAGCTGGTGGATCACCACGACTGCGATGCGGTGCTGACCGACCTGTCGATGCCGGGTGCCGGTCCGGACGGTCCGGAGCTGATCGACGCGCTGCGCATGCGCCGCCCTGGCCTGCCGGTGGTGGTGCTGACCGGCGCCCGCCATCCCGGCCTGCTGGACAGCCTGCTGCGGGAGGGTATCAGTGGCCTGGTCGACAAGTGCGCCGACTTCGCCGAACTGCCCCACGCGCTGAACGCCGCGCTGGCCGGGCAGGTATTCGTCTCCCAGCAGCTGCGCCACCACCTGCAGGCGCGCGACCTGCTGTTTCCGCGTCAGCCGGCGCCGTTGTCGGCACGCGAACAGGAAGTGCTGGAACTGCTGGCAGCCGGCCTCAGCGTGAACGAGGTCGCCGAGCGCTGTGGGCGCAGCCCGAAGACCATCAGCCGGCAGAAGGCCGAAGCCAAGCGCAAGCTGGGCCTGCAGAACAACCAGGAACTGTTCGACTACCTGCAGACCCGGCGCGACTGAGGCAACCTCCGACCCCAGCCCGCGGCATGCCCCGATGGGAGCCACCGCAAGGTCTGGCGATGATGGGCCATGCCCATCCATGAGTGGCCCGAACAGGAACGCCCCCGCGAGAAGCTGATCGCGCGCGGGCCCACGGCACTTTCCGACGCCGAACTGCTGGCCCTGTTTCTCGGCTCCGGGTTCGGTGGCCGCGATGCCGTGCAGACCGCGCGCGACCTGCTGCAGGCGCACGGCCCGTTGCGGGTACTGCTCGACCGCCCCGCCGCCGAGCTCGCCCGCCTGCCCGGGCTCGGCCCGGCACGCAGTTGCACGCTTGCTGCCGGGCTGGAACTGGCCCATCGCTACCTGGCGGCCGAGCTGGAGCACGGCGAGGCGGTTGGCAACAATCCGGCGGCGGTCGGCCGCTACCTGCAGCACCGGCTGCGTGGCCAGGCCCGCGAGGTCTTCATGGCCCTGTTCCTGGACAACCGCCACCGCCTGATCGCCTGTGAAGAGCTGTTCCACGGCACCATCAACGCCGCACCGGTCTACCCCCGCGAAGTGGTGCGGCGCGCCCTGCTGCACAACGCGGCGGCGGTGATCCTCAGCCACAACCACCCTTCCGGCGACCCGGAACCCTCCAGCGCCGATACCCGCATCACCGACGAACTGCACCAGGCCTTGGCGATGGTGGACGTGCGCCTGCTGGACCACTTCGTGGTGGGCGAGGGCCGTCCCGTTTCATTTGCTGAACGGGGCCTGCTATCCCCGCCCCAGCCGCGGCTGTTCGGCTGAGCGCGGCCCTTCAGGCGCCATCGGCCGCCCCCACAGGCATGTTCTGGTCAGCGTGGGCGCGGGTATCTGCGCTAAAATGGGCGATTCCGCCGCTCATTCTCACAGCAGGCCTCGTGAAAAATCTCCTCCGCGCCCTGATCAGCCAAGGCATCGAAGCCTTGCGCGCCAATGGCACCCTGCCCGCCGACTCCCTGCCGCCGGACTTCGTGGTCGAGCGCCCGAAGACCCGCGACCACGGCGACTTCGCCACCAACGCCGCGATGCTGCTGGCCAAGGCCGCGCGCAGCAATCCGCGCGCACTGGCACAGGCATTGGTCGAGGCGCTGCCGCGCAGCGAGGACGTCAGCAAGGTCGAGATCGCCGGACCCGGCTTCATCAACTTCCACCTGGCCCCGGCCGCGTACCAGCGCGAAGCCGCCTCGGTCATCAAGGAAGCCCACGACTACGGCCGCAACCTGTCCGGCAATGGCCGCACGGTGGGTGTGGAGTACGTGTCGGCCAACCCGACCGGTCCGCTGCATGTCGGCCATGGCCGCGCGGCGGCGATCGGCGACTGCGTGGCGCGCGTGCTCGATGCCAACGGCTGGAACGCCAAGCGTGAGTTCTACTACAACGACGCCGGCGTGCAGATCGAGAACCTGGCGCTGTCCACCCAGGCACGGATCAAGGGCATCGCGCCGGACCAGGACGGCTGGCCGGAAGGTGGCTACCGCGGCGAGTACATCGCCGACGTCGCACGCGCCTACATGGCCGGCGCCAGCGTCGACCTGGAAGGCAGCACCGTGGTCGGCGCCAAGGACCCGGACGACATGCAGGCGATCCGCCGCTTCGCCGTGGCCTACCTGCGCAACGAGCAGAACCTGGACCTGGCCGCGTTCGGCGTCGACTTCGACATCTATTTCCTGGAAAGCTCGCTGTACGCCGACGGCAAGGTAGCCGAAGCGGTGGCCAAGCTGCAGGCGTCGGGTCATACCTATGAAGAAGGTGGCGCGCTGTGGCTGCGCAGCACCGACTTCGGTGACGACAAGGACCGCGTGATGCGCAAGTCCGACGGCACCTTCACCTACTTCGTGCCCGACGTGGCCTACCACCTGTCCAAGTGGCAGCGCGGCTACGAGCGCGCGATCACCGAGCTGGGCGCCGACCACCACGGCTCGCTGGCCCGCGTGCGCGCCGGCCTGCAGGCGATGGAAGTGGGCATCCCGCAGGGCTGGCCGGAATACGTGCTGCACCAGATGGTCACCGTCATGCGCGGCGGCGAGGAAGTGAAGCTGTCCAAGCGTGCCGGCAGCTACTTCACCCTGCGCGACCTGATCGAGGAAGCCGGCCGCGATGCTACCCGCTGGTTCCTGATCGCGCGCAAGCCAGATTCGCAGCTGACCTTCGACATCGACCTGGCCCGCCAGCAGAGCAACGACAACCCGGTGTTCTACGTGCAGTACGCGCATGCCCGCGTCTGCAGCCTGCTGCGCCAGGCGCAGGAGAAGGGCCTGGTGTACGAGCAGGGCAACGGCCTGGCCAACCTCGGCCGCCTGGCCGACGACGCCTCGCTGCTGCTGATGAACGAGATCTCGCGCTATCCGGAAGTGGTGGAAGCGGCCGGCGTGGCGCTGGAACCGCATCTGGTGGCGCAGTACCTGCGTGAATTGGCGCATGCGTTCCACACGTGGTATCACGGGACGCCGGTACTGGTGGAAGATGCCGCCGATCGCAACGCCAAACTGACCCTGGCCTGTGCGGCGCGCCAGGTACTGGCCAATGGCCTCGAACTCCTGGGCGTCAGCGCCCCGGAAAAAATGTAAGCATCAGGAGACGCAGTACACATGGCAGCACGACGCGGCAAAAGCCAGGCACGACGCAACAGCGGCAGCCAGGGCACCCCCGGATGGGTGTGGCTGGTGGCCGGTGTAGCGATCGCGGCCGTGGTGTTCCTGGCGGCGCCGAACCTGTTCAAGGGCGAGGGCGATGGCTTCCTGCGCGCCGGTCCGCAGCCGAACCCGAACGCGCAGCCGGCCCCGGTCGCCGATGCCGACAGCGATGTCGGTACCCAGCCGGCCGCGCAGCCGGCTGCGCCGAAGCAGGCCGAACCGGAAAAGCCGGCCGCCACCCAGTACGACTTCTACACCCTGCTGCCGGGCAAGGAAGTCGAGATGTCCGACGCCGAACTGGCCGCCAGCGCGCGTGCCGAAGACCAGCGCCGGGCCAAGGCCGAAGCGCAGCGCGCGCAGGCGGCACTGGAAGGCAAGCCGGTTCCGCCGGCGACCACGACCGCACCGGCACCGGCGGCCACCGCCAGCGTGTCCAGCACCGCGCAGGTGACCGCCACCAGCCGTCCGCTGCCGGCACCGCTGAGTGAACGTCCGGCTGCGGCAACGCCGCCGGCCAGCACGGCCTCGACCAGCACCGCCGCCGCCACGCCGGCAGCGCGCGCGGAAACCGCAACGGCAACGGCGGGTACCCCGGCCACTGCCGCACCCGCGGCCGCCGACAACGCCCGCTATATCCTGCAGGCAGGCGCCTTCGGCGCCTCCGGCGATGCCGAAGCAACCAAGGCCAAGCTGGCGATGATGGGACTTGCGGCACGCGTGGAGTCAGCACAGATCAACGGCAAGACCGTGTACCGCGTGCGCATGGGGCCGTATGGCAGTGCCGGTGAACTGTCCGAAGCCAAGCAGAAGCTGGATGGCACCGGCCTGCAGGCGATGGCGATCAAGGCCCAGTAAGCCTGCCGCTGTGAATGAAAAAGCCGGGCATTGCCCGGCTTTTTCTTGTTTCTGCAGAGTCGAGCCATGCTCGACTCTACAAACGGCGGTCAGCCTTCGCGGGCGACCTGGAAACCGGCGAAGGACTGGCTCACCGGCATCAGTTCCAGGCGATTGATGTTCAGGTGCGGCGGCAGGCTGGCCACCCAGAAGATCTGTTCGGCGATGTCTTCGGCGGTCATCGGGTTGGCGCCGTTGTAGAGCTTGTCCGACGCCGCCTGGTCGCCGTGGGTACGCACCACGGTGAACTCGGTTTCAGCCATGCCTGGCTCGATCGTGGTCACGCGCACGCCGGTACCGTGCAGGTCCGAACGCAGGCCCAGCGAGAACTGGCTGACGAAAGCCTTGGTGCCACCGTAGGCGTTGCCACCCGGGTACGGATAGACGCCGGCCACCGACGAAATATTGATGATCGCGCCCTTGCGCTCCACCAGCTGCGGCAGCAGGCGGTGGGTCAGGGTCACCAGCGCGGTGATGTTGGTGTCGATCATCGTGGTCCAGTCCGACAACTTGGCGCTCTGTGCCGGCGCGGTGCCCTGCGCCAGGCCGGCGTTGTTGACCAGCAGATCGATCTCGCCAAAGGCGGGCGGCAGTGCCAGCAGCGCCGCTTCCATCGCAACCGGATCGCGGATGTCGAAGGCGGCGGCATGCACCACGTCCTTGCCGTAGCGATCGACCAGCGGCTGCAGGCGTTCGCCGCGGCGGCCCGTGGCGATCACTTTCCAGCCGGCCTGGGCGAAGCGGTGGACGGCGGCGGCGCCGAAGCCGGACGTGGCGCCGGTAATCAGGACAGTGCGGGTCATCAGGCAACTCCAGGGGGAAAAACCGGACGCCCATTCTGGCATTCCCGGCCCGTCCTGAGTTGCCCGCCGTCCTGCCGTCCCCCCGGCTCAACGCACGCGAAACACTCTGGCCTTGGGCAGGTCTTCGTCGACCTGCAGGAACCAGCGCCCGGCAATTCCTGGAACAACGGCGATCTGCGGCGACTGCAGCACCTTGCGCAGCTTCATCTGCCCCTTCATCACCTGCCATTGCTGGCCGTTATCAAGGGTGAACAGCGTGCCGGGCTGCCAGCCTGCGACCTCTCCGACCACGCGTGCATTGACCGGTCCTTCTTCCAGGCCCAGATGCATTGCTGCCGGTGCCGGCACATTGGCAGGCAGCGGCGCAGCGGCGGGGGCCACCGCTGCCGTCGGCCCGGTGGCCGCGCGCTCTGCCTCGCGCAGTACCCGGTTCAGCGCCTGCAACTGCGCTGGACTGAGCCCGACCTCGGCCAGTTGGGATGCACTCAGGCGCCGCTCGACGGGTACGAAGCGGTCCTGGGCGAAGGCAGCGAAGCTGCTGGCGAGCAGCAGTGCGGAAAACAGATACCGGCGCATGCAAGGGTCTCAGCGAACGAGTGCCCACGATGCTGCAGTTCGATGACACTCCGGTGACACGCCAGGGGCCGGTACAATGGGCCATGATCAACAACGATGTCCTGCGCAGCGTGCGCTATTCCCTGGACCTGGGCGACCACCACGTGGTGACCCTGTGCCAGATGGCCGACCCGGCCTTCGCCGTGGATCCCGAACAGGTGAAGGCCTGGCTGCGCCGCGAGGACGAAGCCGGTTTCGAAGCGATGAGCGACAGCGCGCTGGCGCACTTCCTCGATGGCCTGATCGTGCACCTGCGCGGTCGCGACAAGAGCCAGCCGCAGCGCGCGGTGGAAACCCGCATCGACAACAACCTGGTGCTGAAGAAGCTGCGCGTGGCGTTCCAGCTGCGCGACGTCGATCTGATGGAGATCTTCGCCAGCGCCGGTTTCAACGTCTCCAAGTCGGAAGTCGGCGCGCTGTTCCGCCAGCCCGGGCACACCAATTACCGGCGTTGCCTGGACCAGATGCTGCGCAACTTCCTCAAGGGCCTGAGCCTGCGCCTGCGCGGCTGAGCACGGCCTCGACGAACGCCCGCGCCGCCGGTGTCGGCAGCCGCTGCCAGACCAGGTGCACGCGGCGGGTCGGGGTTGGCTGCAGCGGAATCCGCACCACGCCCTGGAAGCCTTCGGCGATCAGCGCCGGCACGATGCCAACCGCCAGACCATGGCGGACGAAGCGCTCCACCAGTTCCATCAGGTTGACCTCGAAACGCACCGTGTGCGGCAGGCCAGCGGCGACGAAAGCATCGTCGGTCTGCCGCCGCGCACCGGTGCCGCGCGGGAAGTCGACCAGCGCCTCGTCCTGCAATTCGGTCAACGGCAGCCGCTTGCGCCTAGCCAGCCGATGCGAGGGGGCCAGCACCGCCACCAGGTCTTCTTCCTGCAGCATCTGGTGGCAGACCCCGTCCAGGCCGGCCGAGGGCGCCAACCCCACCAGTGCAACATCCAGGTCACGCGACTGCACCTGCGCGATCAGGTCCTCGCTCTTGTCCACCCGCAACTGGAATTCCACCTGCGGGTGCGCCTGCTGGAACGCGGCCAGCATCGCCACCACATCGATATCGGTCAGCGAGGAGATCTGCCCGATCGCCAGCAGCCCGCGCACCTCGCCACTCACCGCGGCCACATCGGCGCGCAGGTGGCGCAGGCTGACCAGCACCTGGCGTGCGTGCACCAGCAGCGCCTCACCCGCTGCCGTCGCCCGCACCTGCCGCGGCAGGCGCTCGAACAGCGGCGTGCCCAGTTCCTGCTCCAGGTAGGCAATCTGGTGGCTCAACGCGGACTGCACCACATGGCAGCGTTCGGCGGCACGGGTGAAATTGCCCTCCTCGGCCAGGGCAACGGCAAACTCGAGCTGCTTGAGATTCATCCAACTATCTCGTTTACAGATGGCAAGGATGATGATGATTCATTTCCATCATGGCCGCAGCAGGTGGACACTGTGCCCCCCGCTTCCTGGAACACCGCGTGAGCCCGTCCCTCCCCCCTCTGCACCGCTGGCAGGTGCTGCTGATGTCCGTGGCTACTGGCGTGGCCGTGGCCAGCAACTACTATGCGCAGCCACTGCTGCACACCATCGCCGACGCCTTCGGCGTACCGTTCGGCCAGGTCGGCATGGTCGTTACCGCCGCGCAGCTGAGCTATGCCGCCGGCTTGATCCTGCTGGTGCCGCTGGGAGACCTGTTCGAACGCCGCCGCCTGATCGTGGTGATGAGCCTGCTGTCGGCCGGCGGGCTGGTGATCAGCGCCTGTGCACCGTCGCTGACCTGGTTGCTGGTCGGCACCGCGATCACCGGCCTGTTCTCGGTGGTGGCACAGGTGCTGGTGCCGTTCGCCGCTACGCTGGCCGCGCCGGAACATCGCGGTCGCGTGGTCGGCACGCTGATGAGTGGTCTGCTGCTGGGCATTCTGCTGGCGCGCACCGTGGCCGGCCTGCTTTCCAGCCTGGGCGACTGGCGCCTGGTGTATGCGATCGCCGCTGCCACCCTGGTGCTGACCGCACTGGCATTGCAGCGCGGTCTGCCGCGATTCCACCACAGCGCCGGCTTGGGCTATTTCGCATTGCTGCGCTCGATCGGCGTGCTGTTCGTGCAGGAACCGGTGCTGCGCCAGCGCACGCTGCTGGGCGCCTGCAGCTTCGCCATGTTCGCGATCTTCTGGACCCCGCTCGCGTTCCTGCTGGCACAGCCGCCGTATGCCTACAGCGACGCCACCATCGGGCTGTTCGGGCTGGTCGGCGCGGCCGGCACGCTGGCGGCCGGCCTGGCTGGCCGCATGTCCGACCGTGGCCAGACCGGGCGTGCCACCGCCATTGCACTGCTGCTGTTGCTGCTGTCGTGGCTGCCATTGGGGCTGTCGGCACACTCGCTGCTGGCGCT
Source organism: Stenotrophomonas sp. PE591 (assembly GCF_018320795.1). NCBI lineage: Bacteria > Pseudomonadati > Pseudomonadota > Gammaproteobacteria > Lysobacterales > Lysobacteraceae > Stenotrophomonas > Stenotrophomonas sp. PE591. Next base: position 153,041 of record NZ_JAAOKO010000010.1, on the reverse strand, counting down.
GCTGGTGGGCGTGGTGGTGCTGGACCTCGCCGCCCAGCTGTTGCACGTCAGTAACCAGAACCTGATCTACGCACTGCAACCGGCGGCACGCAACCGCCTCAATGCCGGCTACATGACCGGCTATTTCATCGGCGGTTCGCTGGGTTCGCTGCTGTCTGCGCAGGTCTACCAGCGCTTCGGCTGGACCGGCGTCTGCGTGGCCGGCGCTGCCGTGGCTGCGCTGGCCCTGCTGCTGTGGCTGCCCGGCGCGCTGCGCGCGCGCCAGGCGTCGCTGCCCGACTAGAAGCTGCCCTGCAGCGCCAGCTCCCATCGCCCACCGGCGTTGCCGGGGAACAGGCGCTTGGCTGCGTTGTCCGTGTCATGCACGGTGGCGCGCAGTTCCCATGCCGGGGTCAGCGAGGCGATGGCACTGAGCTGCCCATGCAGGTAGTCCGGGCCCTGCGCGGTGGCCAGCCAGTACTGGCCCACCGCTGCTTCCAGGCGGAGGCGTTCGTGCAACGGCACACGCACACCCAGCTGGGCATAGGTACCGTGATGGCCACCGGCCAACGCATCGTTGGAATGGGCGACCTGCAGCCAGGCGCGCTGCTTCCAGGTCACCGTGGTGTTGAGCTCGGTCCAGTCCAGCGCGCGGCCGGTGCCCGGGTACACGTAACGGGTCAGGTTGGCATCCAGGCTCCAGTCCGGTGCCAGTGCGCCGGACCAGCCCGCCACCAGGTCGAACTCGCTGCGCGCGCCATTGTCCGGCTTGAACGAAACGTTGGACCCCCACACGCTGGCGTACCAGCCCGCTGGGATCGAGACCTTCGCGCCGGCCTGCACCGCCGGGTCGCCGTCGCTCTGCGAGCTGCCGCGCCATACGTAGTCACTGGTCAACGCCGCACTGCCACTGACCTGCACCTGTGCCTGCGCGCTGCCGATCCCGAGCAGCCCTGCCAGGGCGGCCACCAGCGCCGCCATCATCCCCTTGCTGTTCACTGCACTGTGTTCCTCGTCGAAGGCGGTCACGCCGCCGGGAACGCAGTGTCGAGGCGGGGGCCGTAACGGATCGAGGGTGCTGCCGGGCCCGTGGCGCAAATTCGGCGTAAATCCCGTGGACTGCGGCCAATGCCAGCAGCGCGGTATCATGGCGCCCTGTTTCCAGGAACCAACCGCGTGGACGCCATCCTGACTCCGGTATCGATCGGCGAGCTGATCGACAAGATCACCATTCTCGAGATCAAGGCCGAGCGCATCGACGATCCCGCCAAGCTGGCCAACGTCCGCACCGAGCTGGACGGCCTGCTGCCGTTGCTGCAGCAGCTGCTGCACGCACAACCGGCACTGGCCGCGCTGAAGCAGCAGCTGAAGGTGATCAACGAGCGCATGTGGGACATCCAGGACCAGCTGCGCGACAAGGAAGCGGCCCAGGTGTTCGACGATGCCTTCATCCAGCTGGCACGCGGTGTCTATGGCACCAATGGCGAGCGCGTGCAGGTGAAGAACGAGATCAACCGCGTGGCCGGTTCGGCCCTGGTCGAAGAAAAGCAGTACCAGGGCGAGTAACCCCGCCTCAATCAGCGTCGATCAGATGGCGGAAGCGGAACAGCTCGCCATCGTTGCGGATGCCCAGCTTGCGGTAAGCCGCTCGCTTCTGCGTGCTGATGGTGCTGGCCGCACGCCCGCTGCGGCGTGCCATCTCGCCGGTGCTGCAGCCACGCAGCACCCACTGCAGGACAGCGCGCTCGCGCGTACTCAACCGTGGTGAACGCATGGACTGCTGGCGCTGCCGGCGAGACTGGTTCAACGGTGCACGCAGCTCCGGCGGCACGAAGCGCCCGCCGCGGGCAACCACGCTCACTGCGCGCAGCAGCATCTGCGGCGCGCAGGCCTTGGACAGGAATCCGCGCGCACCGGCCTGCAGGGCCAAGGACACGACACCCGCGTTGCAGTGTGCGGACAGCACCAGGATCGGCACTGCCGGCCAATGTCGTGATACGTGCCGCAGCAGTTCCAGGCCTTCCCCCCTGTCACCGATCGGCAAGGCGTCAACCAGCAGCAGATCGATCGCAGCTGCCTGCTGCTGCAGGCGCTGCAGCAGATCACCGCTGCGGCCGTAGCTTCCATCGACCTGCAGGCCCGCCTGCCGGGCCAGCAGTTCCTGCACGCCATGCCGCAACAGTGGATGCGGATCCAGCAGCAACAAGCGGCAGGGAGAATCGCGGGGCGAGGGAAACGGGGGCATCGTTGCATTCCTGCAGGACAGGCCACTCACCCTAGGGCGCAGCCGACGCCTGCGGAATCCAATTCGTTGCAATGCCGCCCGTCCACCGCGACACGGTCAGGTAGCGTTTGCCCAGCCGGAAACGCAACAGGCCCGGCATGGGCCGGGCCTGTCGAGGCATCTTCAGCGCGCAGGCGCGCCGAGGAAGCAATTACCAGCTGAAGCGCGGGCCGACGGTGTATTCCTTGTCGCCGTGGCGGTTCATCTTCAGCTCGCCGTTCAGGCCCCAGTTCTGGTTCAGCTTGACCTGACCACCCAGGCGGCCGTACCACTGGCCGTCGATGTCGACGCCGTGCTTCTTGGCGTAGTCTTCGTAGCCGACCATGCCGTAGACCTCGGCGTGGGCACCGAAGGCGGTGCGGATACCGGCTTCAGCGCTGTAGCCGTTGAAGTCCAGGCCGTGCTTGCGATCGAACTTCTGGTAGGCAACGCGGGCAACGAAGTCGGTCGACGGAGCGATTTCGACGTTGTAGCCGGCACCGACCTTCCACTGGTCAACCTTGATGTTGGTGTGGTCGACTTCCTGACGGCTGTATTCACCGAACGCGTGGAAGTTCGGCAGGAAGCCGTAGGAACCCTTGACGCCCCAGCCGTCAGCCTTGATGCCATCGACGTCGGTCTTGGCGTAGTCGGCTTCAGCGTAGTTGTACGACAGGTTCTCAGCAGCCGAAGCGGTGAACGGCAGGGCAGCGGCCAGGGCCAGAGCAATCAGCGAATTCTTCATGGGGGTACACCTTTACTTTCTTATGGTGTGCAGCAGCGCCAGGGCGCCATCGCATCGGGAATGTAAATTCTCCGTTATTCGCCACAACGCTCCCTGAAAACAGTGGTCTTCGCATTGCTGAATTTTTGGGCTTGATTCAGGCTCCGTCTGGCATACGCGCGCGGCGCGCGTGCATCTGTAATCCTTCGACGATTGCAACAGGAGGTTGCCTTGCTCGTTTCCGATCCGCTGCGGACGTGTGTCCGCGCCGCTGTCTTTGCATGCGTTGCCCTCTTGTCGCCACACACCGCACATGCGCTGCAGGCGGCCGACTACCAGCGCGCCAAACGCGTGCATGACAGTCATCTGCGCGGCGCGCTGCGCAATGCTTCGGTCCTGCCCCACTGGCTGGCCGATGGACGATTCTGGTATGAGCGCGAAGACACTCAGGGCCGGCGCCAGGCGGTACTGGTCGATCCGGTCCAGGCGACACGCCAGACCCTGTTCGAACCCACTGCGCTGGACGCTGCGGTTGCGCCGCTCGGTGCCAGCGGGCCACGCCTGCGCCTGGCCAGCGTGCAGCAGGCGGACGATGGCCTGCGCCTGCGGTTCAGCGGAGAAGTGCCCGTCGATTGCCAATGGCCGCGCTGGCAATGCGCACGTTCGCCGGATGCGCGGCCGCCGGCCGATGCACTGCCTTCGCCCGTAGGCGATGCGTGGCTGCAGGTGCGCGACAACAACCTGTGGCTGCAGTCGCCTGGCACGGCGCCACGGGCACTGACCCACGGCGGAGAAGCCGGTAATGGCTATGGCGTGCTGCCGGACTTCGCCCTGCGCGGTATTCCACGCCGTCAGGGCCGGATGCCGGTGCGGCCGTTCGCGGTTGGCTGGTCTGCGGACGGGCGCTACGTGGCCGGCATCCGCTACGACGAACGCGCGCTGCAGGACTACCCCTATCTGGAAAGCAGCCCGACCCACAGCGCGCGGCCGCGCGTGCATACCGTGAAGCTGGGGGTGCTGGGCGATGCACAGCAGGTGCGCGACACCCTGTTTGTGGTGGATAACCGCAGCGGCAGGCAGCATGACATCGCGCTGCCCGAGGGCTGGAACACGCTCAGTGAGGCCGGCATCCTGGGTTGGGACGGCGATCGGTTGTATGCCGTGATCGCGCACTTCGGCACACCGCGCAGGCTGCGCCTGGTGGAGATCGATGCCAACAGCGGTGCACTGCGCACGGTTCTGGAAGAAGCCAGCGACACTCGCCTGCAGCTCAACGTGTATTCCTACAACCGGCCAGCGGTGGCCATCCTGCCCGGGCAGGACACCGCCGTGTGGTTCTCGCAGCGCGATGGCTGGGGTCACCTGTACCGGGTGCGCCTGTCCGACGGCAAAGTGCTGCGCCAGCTCACCCGCGGCCACTGGGTGGTGCGCGACCTGCTGGGTGTGGACGCTGTCGGTGGCTGGGCGTACTTCAGCGCCGGTGGCGTCGACGCGGGCGATCCTTACGTGCGCGGCCTGTACCGGGTATCGCTGCAGGGAGGGCCGATCCAGCGCCTGGCCGCCGATGGCTACGACCACATGGCCGATGCCGGTACCGGCGCGCTGTTCGGCGGGCGCGCCCCCCAGGCGCTGTCGCCCAGCGGTGGCTATCTGGTGGATACCGTTTCCCGTCTCGACCAGCCACCACGCACCGTGCTGCGGGCCAGCGATGACGGTCGCGAGCTGCTGTTGCTGGAAGCGGCGGACAACCGGGCAGTGCTTGCTGCGGGGTGGCGCCCACCGCGGCGCGAACGTCTGCTGGCCGCCGACGGGCGCACGCCGATCTTCGCCACCGTCTACCTGCCCCGCGACTATCGCGATGACGGCAGCTTCCCGGTGATCGATGCGATGTACGGCGGCGCCTTCATCAGCAATGCCCCGGTGACCTACGCCGAGGCAGTGTCCGCGCTGAATCCGGTGTCACGCGCCAGCCTGGCCGAGCTTGGCTTCGTGGTGGTCAGCATCGATGCGCGCGGCACCGGCGGCCGCGACAAGGCCTTCCATGACAGCAGCTTCCTGCACGGCGCCGATGTGCAGCTGGATGACCATGTGGCCGCGCTGCGCCAGCTGGGCGAACGCTACCCGGGCATCGACCTGCGGCGGGTCGGCATCTACGGGCATTCGTTCGGCGGTTACAGCGCGGCGCGGGCATTGCTGCGCTACCCGGCGTTCTACAAGGTGGGCGTGGCCTCGGCCGGCAGCCACAATTTCCAGGGCATGTACGGCGGCGCCCTGCACGGCATGGACCGGCTGTTCGGTGGCGTGCTGCCAGCCACGGCCATGACCGATGGCGTGCCGGCGCCCTTTGCCGGGCTCGACAACGCAGCGCTGGCCGGCAACCTGCGCGGGCATCTGATGCTGGTCTATGGCGAGCTGGACGAAAACGCACCGCCGGCGCTGACCCTGCAGCTGGCCGCCGCCCTGAACAAGGCCCAGCGCAGCTACGACCTGCTGTACCTGGCCCGGCAGGACCACGAGCTGTTCCGCAACGACGCCACCTACACGCACCGCATGTGGGACTACTTCGTACGCCACCTGGCCGGCCAGCAGCCACCGGATACGGTGCTGGCACCGCTGCCCGGTGGCCCGGGCTGAACGAGCGCCCGGAGGATGTCGATCCCCGACGCCCTGGTTCGTCGTGTACTTGAAGGCCGTGCATGCGGCACGGTCCATCCGGAGGCAGGCAATGAGCTACATCGATGGTTTCGTCCTGGCGGTGCCCACCGCCAACAAAGAGAAGTTCCTCGCCCATGCACGCACAGGGGATCCCGTTTTCATCGAGTACGGCGCGCTGCGCGTGGTCGAGTGCTGGGGTGACGACGTGCCGCACGGCAAGACCACCGACTTTTTCGGCGCGGTGAAAGCCACGCCGGATGAGACGGTGGTGTTTTCCTGGATCGAATGGCCGGACAAGCCGACCCGCGACGCGGGCATGAAGAAGATGATGGAAGACCCAAGGTTTGATCCGGCGACGAATCCGATGCCGTTCGACGGCGCGCGGATGATCTACGGTGGCTTCGTGCCGATCTACGAACTGACCCGCTGAACCGGGCGGACGTGCTCAGCGCGCGTCCGTTTCATCGCTGGCGGAGGCATGGCCGGCGCCCAGTGCGGCGCCGGCGCCGAGGCCCACACCGCCCATGCCGGCCCCCATTCCGCCACCGCCGCCTCCGCCCGCACGACCGCCCTTGGCATCGCCGTCGTTGCGGCCCTTGCCACTGGCACCGCCCGGCCGGGTCGGCCCCTGCGGCGGTATCTGCAGGTCGGCCGGAATCGGCGCCAGGTCCAGCGCTTCGCGCACGAAGTCGCGCAGCGAGACCACCAGTTCGTGGGTATGCACCGGTCGCCCCTGTGCAAGATCGTTGGCAGCGCGCGCAGCCAACCGCACGTGTTCGTCGGTGCCCAGCAGCAGGATGTCCGACAGCGCCGCTTCAACGGCATCGCGGATGCGGCGCGCGCGATCCGAGCGGGGTTCGGCGATGCCTTCGGCATCTTCGCGCTGGCGCAGGTCGCGGCGATGGCTGGGATCCACGCCCAGTTCGCCGGTGAACGAACCGCCCAGGGTCTTGTAGGCCGCCATCAGCGTGCGCAGCCGTTCGTTGATCTGCCGGTTCTCGCGCTCGCGGCGCTGTTGCAGGGTCTGCATCACCAGCAGGCGGATGCCCACGCCCAGCAGGGTGATCAGGACCAGGCCGGCCAAGGTGGACAGCACGCCCTGCCAGGAACTGAAGTCGATACCGCGCATGCCCGGGGCTCCGGCGGAAAGAACCTGCATCTTGCCCCGGACAGTGTCCCGGAAACGCGAAAGGCCCCACCACCCGGTGGGTGGCAGGGCCTTCGGTCACGGCGCGATTACTTGCGCTTGACGGCCTTGCGCACGGCCTTCTTGGCCGGAGCCTTCTTGGCAGCGACCTTCTTCAGCGGGGCAGCCTTCTTGGCAACCGTCTTGCGGGTGGCGGCAACCTTCTTGCCAGCTGCCTTCTTGGCAACGGCGGTCTTCTTGCCGACAACCTTCCTGGCAGCAGCGGTCTTCTTGCCGACGGCCTTCTTGGCGACGGCAGCCTTCTTGCCGACAACCTTCTTGGCGGCGGCGGTCTTCTTGGTGGCGACCTTCCTGGTGGCGGCAACCTTCTTGCCGACAACCTTCTTCGCAGCCACGGCCTTCTTGCCAGCGACCTTCTTGGCGGCGACGGTCTTCTTGGCCACAGCCTTCTTGGCGGTGGCGACCTTCTTGCCGACCACCTTCTTGGCGGCCGCGGTCTTCTTGGCAACGGTCTTCTTGGCGACGGCGGCCTTCTTGGTGGCAGCCTTCTTCACGGTGGCGACCTTCTTGCCGGCAGCCTTGGTGGCGGCCTTGGTGGTCTTCTTGGCAGCGGCGGCCTTCTTGGTCACAGCCTTGCCTGCAGCGGCCTTCTTCTTGGCCACTTCCTTCTTCAGGGCAGCGGCTTCGGCCTTGGCGTTCTTCTTGGCCGCTTCCAGCTTCTTCTTGGCGTTGGCAACAGTCTTGCCGACCGACTTGGCAGCCTTTTCGGCCTTCTTGGCAACGGTCTTCTCGACCTTGGCCACGGCCTTCTTGGCCTTGGCAACGCGGGTACCGGCAGCCTTGGTGGCGCGCTTGACGGTCTTCTTGACCGACTTCACTGCGTCTTCGGCAGCGTGGGCGATGGTCTCGCCAACGTTGGTGGCGGTTTCTTTGACGTTCTCGACAGCGTCGGTCACGACCGACACACCATTACCGTTGCTCATGTTGCCCTCCTGGGGGCCTTAAGTATCAAAACGGGGCGATGCTATACCGACATTGACGATCGTGGAACGGGGCATGCGCCACCAATCGCATCTGCTGCGACGGCGATGGTGTAGTCGACCATCCCTGCAGGCACACCGTGTTTACAGGAAACCCCTTTTTTTCAGTGCTGCGCCGCATGATCCGCGTCGTGACAGGCATTGGTTGTGTGCACCCGCCCGGGTGCCGCGGAAGGCATGCAATATGGCGCGTCGCGGCACCGGGATGCGCAGAACTGCGCAAGTATCGTCCTGTATCCGCGCGACCTGCGGCTGACGTCCACACACTGCCGGGCGCCGCCTCCGCTGTCGTCACCGGCCCAGTGCTGGTCGTCGCGATCCGCGCTCCCGACGCGCGGTTTTCATGGCGCATTTATCCAGATCGCGACACACTCATTCAGCTTGTTTTACCGTAGAGCCGAACCGCCCCCATTCCCGCCAGCGAACCGACTCCCATGCGACCGCTACCTACCCTGCTCACGCTCGCAATCGCCGCCGCCTTCGGTGGCTTCGTTGCCACCGGCATCAACGCCCACCTGGACAACCGTGCCGATGCCGCTCCGCTTCCAGCGGTGGTGCCGACCATGGCGGCACTGCCAGCCGCAGTGGCCGGGCAGCAGGTTCCGTCACTGGCACCGATGCTGGAGAAGGCGATGCCGGCCGTGGTCAGCGTCAACACCAAGCAGGTGGTGCGCGTACGCAATCCCTTCTTCAACGACCCGTTCTTCCGCCGCCTGTTCCCGGACATCCCGCAGGAACGCATCAACGAATCGCTGGGCTCGGGCGTGATCATCGACGCCAGGGAGGGCCTGGTGCTGACCAACCACCATGTCATCGACAACGCCGATGACGTACAGGTGACACTGGCCGACGGGCGCACGGTCAAGGCCGAATTCCTCGGCTCGGACCGCGATACCGACATCGCGCTGATCCGCATTCCGGCGCAGAACCTGACCGACATCAAGCTCGGCAACAGCGACCAGCTGCGGGTGGGCGACTTCGTGGTGGCCATCGGCAATCCGTTCGGCTTCAGCCAGACGGTCACTTCGGGCATCGTCTCGGCGGTGGGCCGCAGCGGCATCCGCGGGCTGGGCTACCAGAACTTCATCCAGACCGACGCGTCGATCAACCCGGGCAACTCGGGTGGCGCGCTGGTCGACCTGCAGGGCCAACTGGTCGGCATCAACACTGCCAGCTTCAACCCGCAGGGCAGCATGGCCGGCAACATCGGCCTGGGCCTGGCGATTCCCTCGAACCTGGCGCGCAGCGTGGTCGACCAGCTGGTCAAACACGGCGTGGTGGTGCGCGGCACGCTGGGCGTGGAAAGCCAGAACCTGACCGCGCAGATCGCGCAGGGCCTGGGCCTGGGCGAAACCCGCGGTGCGCTGATCACCCGCGTGCTGGCCGGTTCGGCGGCCGCCGCCGCCGGCCTGAAGCCGGGCGACGTGGTGGTGTCGGCCAATGGCCAGCGCGTGGACAGCGCCGAAGCCCTGCACAACGTGGAAGGCCTGGCGGCGGTCGGCAGCCCGATGACGCTGGACGTACGCCGCGAAGGCAAGCCGCTGCAGATCAAGGCGACGCTGAAGGAACAGGCACGCGCGGTCACCGGCGACAGCCTGGACCCGCGCCTGGGCGGGGCCACCTTCGTCGACCTGCCCGAGTCGCTGCGCCAGTCAGGCGCCAGCGGCGTGCTGGTCAGCGAGGTCAAGCGCGGCAGCCGCGCCGCCAGCAACGGCCTGCAGCAGGGCGACATCATCACCGACGCCACCGTCGGTGAATTCGCCGACCTGGCCAGCTGGCGCGCCAACTTCCAGCAGCGCCCGCCGACGCTGGTGCTGCGCGTGCTGCGCAACAATGGCCAGCAGCAGGGCCAGCTCGTGATGCGCTGATCGCCCTGCCGTAACACCCCCTATACCCCGGCAATGCTATTGCTGTCAGTCCAGGTCGGCACCGCCGACTCCCGTTCCCCCATCGCAACAGGAGTGATTCGATGAGCCCCACCAATACCGAGAACCTGAAGGAACACCTGGGTGAAGCCGGTTCCCACCTGAAGCAGGCCGCTACGGCCGCCGGCGGTGCGATCAAGGGTGCAACCGGTGCAGCGACCGACGAGCTTCGCATCGGCAAGGCCAACGTCAAGGCTGAGTTGTCCGACAGTGCACTGTCCGGCCTGGCCGCCGCCGAGTTCGGCGGTGCCGCCGCCAAGGAACAGGTCGATGCGCTGATGGACAAGGGCAAGGACCTGATCGACAGCGCCGCCGAACTGATCCGCGAACGTCCGCTGGCCTCGTTCGGCGTCGCCTTCGCAGCCGGCTGGATCATCGCCAAGCTGGCCCGCGGCAGCAGCGACAAGTAAGCCGCAGCGTGAGCGAAGACAACACGCAAGCGCCTGATCCGGCGGCCACCCCGCCGCTGGATGAGAGTATCCGCCAGGTCGGCGCGGCCGGTCGTGCCGCTGCCGATTCGGCCAAGCACACGCTGCGTTCACTGCGCCGGCTGGCCTCGGCCGACTTCGCGCTGGCGCGCAGCGCATTCGGTCGTGCGCTGGCCTGGGCCGGCGTGGCGATCGTGTTTGGTGCCTCGGCGTGGCTGCTGATGGCCGCCACCCTCATCGCGCTGCTGCAGAGCTGGGGCCTGAGTTGGCTGCAGGCCCTGCTGATCACCTCGCTGCTGAGCCTGGCCGTCACCGGCTATGCGATCTGGCGGGTGTCCTACTTCTTCCACCACACCGGCATGCACGCCACCCGGCGTCAGCTGTCACGCCTGGGCCTGTTTGACGAACCCAGCGAAGACGACCCTGATGCCGGCGTGCAGCTGCCCGAGGGCAAGCCATGAAGTTCGGCGCGCTGCAGCGGCGGGTAAAGCGCTGTGAACAGGTGGTGACCGTGCGCCTGGGCGAGACCCAGGACCACTGGTCCACCCTCGGCCAGGTGTGGCGACAGGGCTGGTCGCCGTTGCGCATCGTGGTGGTCGGCCTTGCCGGTGGCTTCATCGCCGGCAAGCTGGAGGTACCGGGCAAGGTCAACGGTGCCCGCTGGCTGCAGATGGTCGGTTCGGTCTCGAACCTGTTCGCCAGTGCGCAGGCGGCGTTCGCCACGGCGATGGCGGCGCAGGCTGCGGCCACCGCCGACGATGCGGCCGAAGAAGCCGACGATGCCAGCGAGCAGGCACAGGCAGCGACCTCCGCTGCCGGAGCACGGCCGGCACCGGCACCACGCTCCGTGCCGGAGCCAGAACCGGACCTGCGCGGACCGCGTCCGGCCGAAGCGGCCACCGAGCTGTCCGAACGTTGATCCATGGAATCCGCCGCGCCGATCGCGGCCGGCGGATAATGCGCTCCCCTTTCCGGTTGATGCGTCGATGAGCGAGTCCCTCCTGTCCCCGCCACCGGCCGGCCCCGACGAGCCAGAGGCAGCGCTGCCACCACCGTCGCGCCCGCGCGGGCCGATGTCGCTGGTGGTGCTGGCGACCCTGGCGGTGGGCTACACGCTGTGGGCCGCGCAGGACATCATCCTGCCGGTGCTGCTGGCGATGTTCTTCGCCCTGGTCGGCAACCCGATCCTGCGCCTGCTGCAGAAGCTGTGGATTCCGCGCGCGCTGGGCGCACTGTTGATCCTCGGCGCCGGCCTGGGCGTGACCGGTTCGCTCGCCGTGCAGCTCATCGGCCCGGCGATGGAATGGGCGCAGGAAGCCCCACAGCAGCTGCGCAAGGTCGCCCGCCAGGTGCAGGACCTGACCAAGCCGGTGCAGCAGGCCAACCAGGCGGCGGAAAACTTCGCCCGTGTGGCCGGTGGTGACAGCAACCACAAGGTGCAGGTGATCCGTACCCAGCTGGACGACCCGTACCGCATGCTGACCCGTGCACCGCGGCTGGCTGCCTCGGTGTTGGCCGTGGTGCTGCTGACGCTGTTCTTCATGATCTACGGGCAGAGCCTGCAGCGCGCGGCGATCGCCCTGTTCCCCAACCGCCAGCAGCAGCGCTTCACTACGGACATCCTGCGTTCGATCGAACGCGAGGTCTCGCGTTACGTGCTGACCATCAGCGTCATCAACACTCTGGTCGGGCTGGTGTTCGCCGGCGTGCTGATGCTGCTCGGTATCGGCCTGCAGGAAGCGCTGCTGTGGGGCACGGTGGCCGCGCTGCTGAATTTTGCGCCGTATGTGGGTCCGTTGATCGGCGTGGCGCTGATGCTGTTGATGGGCTTCGTCGAGTTCCGCGACCCGCTGCAGGCCCTGCTGCCAGCGGCCGCCTACCTGGGCCTGCACACACTGGAAGGGCAGATGGTGACCCCGATCGTGCTGGGCCATCGGATGAAGCTGTCGCCGCTGGTGCTGATCCTGGCGCTGATGGTGTTCGGCTGGGCCTGGGGCATGATCGGGCTGCTGCTGGCGGTGCCGCTGCTGGTGTGCATCAAGCTGGTGCTGGCACGCCTGGACGGCATGCAGGGCTGGGCACGCCTGCTGGAATGAAAGCCCGCGCGGGCAGGGGTAGAATGGCGGGGTGAATTTCCCCGTCCAAGCCATCACCCTCGACCTTGACGACACGCTGTGGCCGTTCGCTCCGATCGGCGCCCGCATCGAACAGGTCCTGCACGCCTGGATGTGCGAACACAGCCCCGCTACCGCCGCGATGTATCCGGTGGAGGCGATGCGCGAACTGCGCGAGCGGCTGTACCACGCCCATCCGCACCTCCACCACGACCTGAGTGCGCTGCGCCGGCTGACCCTGCACGAAGCACTGCACGCCAGCGGTGCCAGCCTCGATCTGCTGGAGCCTGCGTATGAAGTGTTCTACGCCGCGCGCAACCAGGTGGAGTGCTATCCCGATGCGATCGACGCGCTGGCGCGCATTGCCGCACGGGTACCGGTGGCGGCGCTGAGCAACGGCAACGCCGACCTGGAGCGGATCGGCCTGGCCCATCATTTCGCCTTCCAGCTGGGTTCGCGCGAACACGGCGCGGCCAAGCCCGAAGCCAGCATCTTCCATGCCGCGTGCACCCGCCTGGGTGTGGCACCGGCACAGGTGCTGCACGTCGGCGACCATGCCGACATGGACGTGGCCGGGGCGATTGCCGCCGGCCTGCGCGGCTGCTGGATCAACCGCGACGCAGCCACCTGGACCCATCCGCAGCTGCAGCCGGACCTGCAGTTCGACACCCTTACCGGCCTGGCCGACTGGTTGGATGCCAACCTCGACGCCGCCGCACCCCGGAGTACCTGACGCATGAGCGAGATCACTGGTTTCACCGCCGACACCGCTGCGGCGCTGCCGTTGTACGTGCTGGACCGCGAGCAGTTCGCCGCCTGGAAGGACAGCCAGCCGGCTGCCACGCAGGCGTGGCTGGCATCGCAGGGCTTCAACGCCGGCGCCCACAGCGTGGCACTGCTGCCGGGCGCCGATGGCCTGGCCGGTGCCGTGATGGGCGTGGGTGATCGTGCCGATGCCTACAGCTATGCGCATGCGCCGCACGCGCTGCCGGAAGGCAGCGTCTGGCAGCTGGCCAATGAACTGCCGGCCGCCGAACTGGCGCTGCTGCAGCTGGGCTGGGGCCTGGGCAGCTACCGCTTTGACCGCTATCGCAAGCGCAACCGCGCACCGGCGCAGCTGGTAGCCTCGCCGACCGGCGAAGTGGCCGACCTGATCGCCGCCAGCCTGCGCGTGCGCGACTGGGTCAACACCCCGACCGAAGACATGGGCCCGCAGCAGCTGGAAGACGCCGCGCGCGCGCTGGCCGACGCACATGGTGCGCAGGTCGAGGCGATTACCGGCGACGAACTGCTGAAGCAGAATTTCCCGGCCATCCACGCCGTGGGCCGCGCTTCGCACCGTGCACCCCGCCTGGTCGTGCTGCGCTGGGGCAGGGAAACCGACCCGGCGCTGGTGCTGGTCGGCAAGGGCGTGTGCTTCGATACCGGCGGGCTGGACATCAAGCCGGCCGACGGCATGCGCAACATGAAGAAGGACATGGGCGGCGCCGCGCACGCACTGGCCCTGGCCGGCCTGGTGATGGCGCGCGGGCTGCCGGTGCGCCTGACCCTGCTGGTGCCGGCAGTGGAAAACGCGATCGGCCCCGATGCGTTCCGTCCGGGCGAGGTCATCGCCACCCGCAAGGGCCTGAGCGTGGAGATCGACAACACCGACGCCGAGGGCCGCGTGATCCTGTGCGACGCATTGACCTTCGCCGGTGAGCAGAAACCGGACCTGGTGCTGGACTTCGCCACCCTCACCGGTGCCGCGCGCATCGCCCTGGGCCCGGACCTGCCGGCGCTGTTCAGCAACGACGACACGGTGGCCCAGCAGTGGCTGCAGGCCGGTGACGCGACCCGCGACCCGGTCTGGCGCATGCCGCTGTGGCGCCCCTACCTGCGCTACCTGAGCAGCGGCATCGCCGACCTGGCCAACGCCGGTTCGCGCATGGCCGGCTCGGTTACCGCCGCGCTGTACCTGGAACGCTTCCTGGAAGACGGCCAGCGCTGGGCGCATCTGGACGTGTATGCCTGGAACGACGGCGAGCGCCCGGGCCGTCCGGCCGGTGGCGAAGCGCTGGCGCTGCGCTCGGCGTGGGCGATGCTGAAGCAGCGCTACAGCTGATCGGGTGGGTGCCGACCGTTGGTCGGCACGCCGTCCCCGGAAAATCTGACGAAAAATTGAATTTCGGCCCCGGCCGGGTTCTGCGAGGATGTGTGGGTCGACCACCCACACGCTCCGTGAAGGCAGGACTCCGACCATGTCGCTCTTCCGCTACACCCGCGCTGCCCAGACGCCGGGCGCGCCACGCAAGCATTCACCCCTGCTCTGGATCGCACTGATCGCACTCATTCTGGGTGCGGTCGCGCTGGCCTTCGCCTGGCTGGCCGGCTGGATTGGCGGCCGCCTGACCGCGCAGCGCTTCACCGACACCATCGAAGCCACCGGCCCGGCACATCCCGGGTTCCGCCGGGCGCACAGCAAGGGCATCTGCGTGAGCGGCTGGTTCGAACCCAGTGCACAGGCCCCTACCCTGTCCAGTGCACGGGTGTTCTCGCAGCGCCGCGTGCCGGTGATGGGCCGCCTGTCGATCGGCGGTGGTGATCCCTACGGTGCCGACAACACCGCGCGCGTACGCAGCCTGGCGGTGCAGATGGTCAGCGATGATGGCCAGGAATGGCGCATGGCGATGAACAGCTTCCCGTTCTTCGCGGTGCCCGATGCCGAGGCGTTCTACGAGCAGACGCGCGCCTCCATTCCCGACCCGACCACCGGCAAGCCCGACCCGCAGAAGATGGCCGCGGTGCTGGCGAAATACCCCAGTGCACAGGCGTTCCAGCAGTGGGCCAGGACGGCACCTTGGACCAGCAGCTGGGCTGACACCACCTTCAACAGCGTCAACAGCTTCTGGTTCACCAACGCGCAGGGCCAGAAGCGTGCGGTGCGCTGGCGCTGGCAGCCACAGGCGCCGGTGGTGGAGATGGATGCGGAAACGCGCAAGCAGGCCAGTGCCGATTTCCTCAGCCAGGAACTGCAGCAACGCCTGGCCAGCGGCCCGGTGCGCTGGAACCTGGTCGTCACCACCGCCGCGCCCGGCGATGCCATCGATGATCCATCGGTGCCGTGGCCAGAGTCGCGTGATCAGGTGGTGGCCGGCGTACTCAGCCTGGACCGCATGCAGTCGCAGGAAAAAGGCGCGTGCGGCCAGATCAACTTCGATCCGCTGATTCTGCCCAGCGGCGTGCGCGGCAGTGACGATCCGATCCTGGCGGCCCGCTCGGCGGTGTATTCGCAATCCTTCAACCGCCGCGAGCGCGAGCGCGCCAGCGGCAACGTCGAGCAACCGAAGGAGGCCGCACGATGAGCACCGGCAACGGCCACTTCAACCTGCTGGCGCGGGTGCTGCACTGGACCATGGCGCTGATGATCATCGCCATGCTGTTCATCGGCGTGACCATGGTCGCCTCGCTGCACCTGCGGCCGATGCTGATCGACCTGCACCGACCACTGGGCATCGCGATCCTGCTGCTGGTGCTGCTGCGCCTGTACAACCGGCTGCGCCACCGCCCGCCGCCACTGCCGGCCGACCTGCCGGTGTGGCAGGTGATGGCGGCCAAGGCCTCGCACTGGATGCTGTATGCGCTGATGCTGGCGATGCCGTTGATCGGCTGGGCGATGCTGTCGGCCGGCGGTTACCCGATCGTGCTGTGGGGCGGCCTGCACCTGCCGCCTATCGTGCCGCACACCCCGGCGTTGTATGCCGCGCTGCGTAATGCGCACAGCCTGCTGGCGTATGTGTTGTTCGCCACGGTGCTGATGCATGTGGGGGCGGCGCTGTTCCACCTGTGGGTGCGGCGGGATGGCGTGTTCCAGGCGATGGCGCGCGGGAAGGATTGAAAGGGTTCGCCGGGAGTTCCCGGCGGATTGTTTCCGCGACTGCGGGGGGGTGTCACTTTTCTTTTCGCGCGAAAAGAAAAGTAACCAAAAGAAACGCGCCGCCAGAGCGCGAGCCGGTGCTGCGCACCGGTGCCCTGTGCTTCTCGGTGAATCAGGGGACGGCGCCGAACTCGCTACGCTCAAACACCGGCGCCTCTTCGCCCCTGATTCCCCTGCGATGCTCGGCTCGCTCAAGGCGGACCCAACATCAAGAGCGACAGCTGCACCCAGTAGATCCACGCCATGCGTGGATGTTGTTGCCGTTGATCTTGACCTTCCAGTCCGCCTTGAGCGAGCCGAGCACCGCAGGTCCGGCGAGGGCGAAGAGGTGCGGGTGTCTGAGCGCAGCGAGTTCCCGCGCCGTCCCTCGACGGACCGAGGAGCGCAGGGCACCGGCGTGCAAAGCACGCCGGCTCGCGGCCGGCGGAGCGTTTCTTTGGTTACTTTCTTGATGGCGCACATCCATGTGCGCCACCCTACGGGCCGGCTACGCCGTTCCACGCTGCTCCTGCAGCGTGGTGCACGCGCAAAGAAAGTGACACCTCTCCGCAGGCGCGGAAACGATCCGCCGGGCAGCGCCCGGCGCTACCAGTGCGTCGGCGCACGCCGCTACAACCATCCCTTCTGCCGCGCCAGCCGGTACGCCTCGATCCGATTGGCCACACCCAGCTTGCCGATGCACTCGGACAGGTAATTGCGCACCGTACCGTGCGACAACCCCAGCTGCTCGGCAATCTCGCTGGCGGTACGGCCCTCGCCCGCCAGCCGCAGCACGCGGCGTTCGCGGTCGGTCAGCGGGTCGGCCTGCGACCACGCATCCAGCGCCAGCTGCGGGTCGATCGCGCGGATGCCCTGCTTCACCTTGCGCAGGGCATCGGCCAGGTTCTCGGCTGGTGCGTCCTTCAGCAGGTAGCCCAGCACGCCCGCTTCCAGCGCGCGGCGCAGGAAGCCGGCACGGGCGAAGGTGGTCACGATCACGACCTTGATCGGCAACTCGTGGCGGGCGATGCGCTGGGCCAGTTCCAGCCCGGACAGGCCAGGCATTTCGATGTCAGTGACCAGAATGTCCGGCTGCAGCTGCTGCAGCATGCGCCACGCCGCCTCGCCGTCAGCAGCGCTGCCCAGCACCTCGATGTCCGGCTCCAGGCCCAGCAGCGCCGACAATGCACCGCGCACCATCGCCTGGTCTTCGGCCAGCAGGATGCGGATCATGCGGCACCATCCCGTGCCAATGACGCTGGCGACAGCGGCGTGGTCGCGGCCACCAGTGGCACGCGCACGGTCACTACCGTGCCTTCTCCGCGCGGCGACTGCAGTGACAACTGGCCGCCCAGCGCCATCGCCCGTTCGCGCATGCCACACAATCCGTTGCCCTCGGCCTGTACGCCACCGCGGCCGTCATCGCGTATCTGCATCACCAACTGTCGTTCCTCAAGCATGAAATCCACCTGCACCCGGGTCGCCTGCGCGTGGCGCACGATGTTGGTCGCAGCCTCGCGCAGCACCAGCGCCAGCCCACGTTCCACGTCGACCGGCATCGGCGGCGGCGGTGTGTACTGCAGGTGTACCTGCTGGCATTCCAGCAGCAGGCGCGCCGAGGCCAGCTCGCCAGCCAGGTCGCTGGCGCGGATGCCGGTCACCGCACTGCGCACCTGGGCCAGCGCCTCGCGGGCGATCGCCTCGGCTTCGCCGATCTCCTGCCGCGCGCGCGCGTCATCACGGTCGTACAGCTTGCGCGCCAGTTCCAGCTTCAGCGTGATCAGCGACAGCGTGTGGCCCAGCAGGTCATGCAGATCGCGGCCGATACGCTCGCGCTCGGCGGTGGTGGCCAGCCGCCGCACCTCGTCCTGGGACAGCTGCAGGGCAACGTCCCGTTGATGGCTCAAGGCCTCCACGTTCACCACCAGGCCGACGATGAACGACACGGCCGGCATCCACACCATGGCTTGCCACGGATAACCGACGTAGAGCGCAGCGCCGCAGAACAACAGGTTCAGGCCGGTGAGCTGCAACAGGTACACCCACCAGCCGCCACGGCTGCTCATGCGGATCATCACGCAACCGAACACGAAGTAGCTCAGTCCCGACGGATACCACGGCAGCAGCACCAGGGCCATCAGGATCATGCCCAGCGCATAGCGCCATGCGTGGTGCCGTGGCGCCAGCATCACCTTCGCATAGAGCAGCAGGAACAGCGGATAGCTGGCCACGGTCAGCAGCAGCCAGCGCACCGTGAAGCCATTGCCGAGCACCGGGGTGAGGAAGATCCAGACCGACCACAGCAGGTGGATCGCACCGCTCCAGGGCGACTTGCCACGCCGCAGCAGGTCGGCCACCGCCGAGTCCGGCGCGGGGCGCAGCAGGGACGCAAGCCAGCTCGACGACACGGAAGAATCCAGGCGGGAATGATCGCTGCCGATCATGCCAGTTCAGCCGATCCGGCGCAGGCGGCGGCGTGCCAGCAGCAGCGCCACCACCGTGACCGCCAGCAGCACCAGCAGGTGGCCAGCCATGCTGCCCACCGACGGCAGCCCGACCACCGGCAGCGCCAGCTGCGCCAGATGCCAGGTTGGCCACAGCGGTGCCATCATCGAGAACACCTTGGGCAGCGCCGACAACGGCAGCCACAGGCCCGACAGCAGGGCCAGCGGCAGGTAGACCAGGTTGACCATCGCCGGCGCCGCGCTGGCACTGACATGACTGCCGATCAGCAGGCCGATCGCCCCCAGCGGCAGCGCTGCCAGGCCCGCCACCGCCAGCAGCTGCAGCATCTGCACTGCCTGCAGCTGCACGCCACCCAGCGCGCGCGCCACCCCGATCAACAGGGCGGCTACCAGCAACGCGAACATCACGGCCATCGCCAGTCGCGCCAGCAACGGTGCCGCCGCCGGCATCGGCAGCGCTCGCTTGAGGGTCAGCAGGCCGCCTTCACGGTCCAGCGCCAGCTGCACGCCGAAGCCGAACAGGGCCGGGGCCATCGCACCGAACACGCAGTAGGTGGCCAGCAGGTAGAGCGGTGCATGGCCGCGGCCCAACAGCACGCCGAACAACAGGTAGAACAGCACCGGGAACAGCAGCGAAGGCACCGCGAAGGCGGGTGTACGCCAGGCGCGGCGCAGCTCCGCCACCAGTTCAGCGCCGTACGGGCGCAAGGCCTGACGCCACGCCGATACCGGCGCGGGTGTAGTGCCGGTACGGGTCATCGTGTTCATGCGGCCTCCCGGGTCATGTCGAGGAAAGCGTCGGCCAGTGCCGCGCCCTGTACTTCCAGCTCACGCAGCTGTGCATCGGCGGCCAGCAGGCGCGCCACCACCGGCTCGGCCGGGCTTGCCATCAACTGCAGGTGCTCGCCATCACGCTGCACCTGCTGCACGCCCGGCCACTGCTGTACGTCTTCAACAGTCAGCACGCTGCGGCAGCGGATGCGGCGCGGCCGATCGGCCAGGCGCAGCTCGCTCAACGGTGCGTCGGCCAGCACCCTGCCCTGCTCCAGCACCACCACCTGCTGCGCCAGCGCTTCGGCCTCTTCCAGATAGTGGGTGGTCAGCAGCACGCCGCAGCCTTCGGCCACCAGCTGCCGGATCGCCTGCCACATCGCCTGCCGCGCCTGGATGTCCAGGCCGGTGGTGGGCTCGTCCAGGAACAGCACGCGCGGGCGGCCACACAGCGCGATGGCGAACTGCACCGCGCGCTGCTGGCCACCGGACAGCTGACCGTAGCGACGGCCTGCCAGTGCCTGCAGGCCTGCGCGCTGCAGCACCTCCTGCAGCGGCATCGGGTCCGGATAGCAGGCGCTGGCCTGCGCCACCAGTTCGTCCACCTGCAGCATCGGCGGCAGGCTGGTGCTCTGCAGCATCACGCCCAGGCCGAGGCGGCTGCTGCGCTGCTGCGGGTCGCCACCGAGCAGCTCGACCTGGCCGGCATCGGCGCGGCGCAGGCC
Organism: Stenotrophomonas sp. PE591; assembly: GCF_018320795.1. Taxonomy (NCBI): domain Bacteria; kingdom Pseudomonadati; phylum Pseudomonadota; class Gammaproteobacteria; order Lysobacterales; family Lysobacteraceae; genus Stenotrophomonas; species Stenotrophomonas sp. PE591. Next base: position 132,910 of record NZ_JAAOKO010000010.1, on the reverse strand, counting down.
CAACAGCACGCTGATCGCGGTACTCTTGCCGGCACCGTTGCGGCCCAGCAATGCCAGCACCTGGCCAGCGCGGACCTGCAGGTCGATGCCCTGCAGGGCGGTATGGTCGCGGTAGCGCACCTGCACCTGCTGCAGGCGGGCCAGCGACGGGGCGATCGGATCCATGGGCGGTACCGGTAGCGGGGACGTTGCCATCCTGTGCCGCCGTGGTCACATTTCGCAGTTGCCGCCGTCAGTGTCATCGGATGACAGCTGTCACTGCCGTCATCGCTGTGCCTGCCTTCATGCTGTGCCGCACGCTCCACCGCCGGAACCGCCGCCGTCCGCGCTTCCGGCCACACCCGCCCGAACGCCTGTGATGGAACGAATGAACGCTTCTGCCGAGCTGTTGAAGGAACTCCGTATCGACCGCAAGTCGCCGCCGCCCGCCTCCGGTGGTGGCAGCAATGGCGGTGGCCGTCGTTGGCTGTGGATCGCGATCATCGTGGTCGTGCTGCTGATCGCCGCTGCCGTGGCCTTCCTGTTCGGCCGCGCGCCGGCCGTGGAAGTGGAAGCCGCGCCCGCAGTGGCCATCCAGCAGGGCAGCGCCAGCAGTTCGGTGCTCGATGCCAGTGGCTACGTGGTCGCCCGGCGCATGGCCACGGTCTCGGCCAAGATCACCGGCAAGGTGCGCGAGGTGATGATCGAGGAAGGCATGCGGGTCGAAGCCGGCCAGGTGATGGCCACCCTGGATCCGATCGATGCCGATGCGCAGCGCAGCCTGTATGCCTCGCAGTTGCAGGCCGCGCGCAGCCAGGTGGCCGGGCTGGAGGCACAGCAGAAGCAGGCCGCCGCCGAAGCCAGCCGCCTGCAGGCGCTGGTCGGCCAGCAACTGGTGTCACGTTCGCAGTACGACCAGGCCGTGGCCCAGCGCGACAGCCTGCGTGCGCAGCTGGAAACGGCCCAGCGCAACGTCAAGGTCGCCAACGACCAGCTGGCCATTGCCGATCTGGGCGTGGACAACAACATCGTGCGCGCGCCGTTCTCCGGCGTGGTCACCGCCAAGGCCGCGCAGCCGGGCGAAATCGTTTCGCCGCTGTCGGCGGGCGGTGGTTTCACCCGCACCGGCATCGGCACCATCGTCGACATGGACTCGCTGGAGATCGAAGTCGAGGTCGGCGAGGCCTTCATCGGCCGCGTGCAACCGAAGATGCCGGTGGAAGCCACGCTCAACGCCTATCCGGAGTGGAAGATTCCGGGCGAGGTCATCGCCATCATCCCCACTGCCGACCGCGGCAAGGCCACCGTGAAGGTGCGCGTGGCGCTGAAGGTGAAGGACCCGCGCATCGTGCCGGAGATGGGCGTGCGGGTCAGCTTCCTGGAGCAGGCTCAGCCGCAGGCGGCCGCCAAACCGCAGGGCGTGCGCGTGCCGGCTGGCGCGGTGGTCCAGCGCGAGGGCGCCTCGGTGACCTTCGTACTGGGCGACCAGAGCCGCGTGCAGCAGCGCACGGTCGAGGCCGGCCAGGCGATGGGCAAGGACCGCCAGATCCTCAAGGGCGTCAGCGCGGGTGAGTCGGTGGTGGTGAACCCGCCGGACACCCTGCGCGATGGCGCCAAGGTGCATCAGAAACAAGCGCAGTAACGGCCTGGCGCCCATGGGCGCCGCCGGCAACACCGCTCGACGCACGCCTGCGGCCACCGCAGGTGCGCTTCCCCGTTTCCCGCCTTCCGTGGAGAACCACCCATGTCGACCCTGGTTTCACTGCGCAACATCACCAAGACCTACCAGCGTGGCCCCGAGAAAGTGCAGGTGCTGCACGGCATCGACCTGGACATCGCCAGCGGCGACTTCGTCGCGCTGATGGGCCCGTCCGGCTCGGGCAAGACCACCCTGCTCAACCTGATCGGCGGCCTGGACAACCCCAGCGGCGGCGAGATCAGCATCGAAGGCGAGCGCATCGACCAGATGAGCGGCGGCCAGCTGTCGACCTGGCGCAGCCACCACGTCGGCTTCGTGTTCCAGTTCTACAACCTGATGCCGATGCTGACCGCGCAGAAGAACGTGGAGCTGCCGCTGCTGCTGACCCATCTCAATGCCGCGCAGCGCCGGCGCAATGCCGAGATCGCGCTGACCCTGGTCGGCCTGGCCGACCGCCGCAGCCATCGCCCCAATGAACTGTCCGGCGGCCAGCAGCAGCGCGTGGCGATCGCGCGGGCGATCGTCTCCGACCCGACCTTCCTGATCTGCGACGAACCCACCGGCGACCTCGACCGCCAGTCCGCCGAGGAGATCCTCGGCCTGCTGCAGCAGCTCAACCGCGAACACGGCAAGACCATCATCATGGTCACCCATGACCCGAAGGCCGCCGAGTACGCCACGCACACGGTGCACCTGGACAAGGGCGAGCTGGCCGACGCGCCGCTGGCCCACTGACGGAGGCCACGGCGATGAAATACTTCTCGTTGGTGTGGGCGCAGCTGTTCCGCAGCCGCACGCGCACCCTGTTGACCCTGCTGTCGGTGGTGGCCGCGTTCCTGCTGTTCGGCATGCTCGACTCGGTGCGCGTGGCGTTCTCGTCCGGCGGCAGCGTGGAAGGCGCCAACCGCCTGGTGGTGGCCTCGCGGCTGTCGATCACCCAGTCGCTGCCGATCCGCCTGGAAACCCAGATCCGCCAGGTGGCCGGCGTGCGCGACGTGGCCTACGGCATGTGGTTCGGCGGCATCTACCAGGATCCAAAGAACTTCTTTCCGAACTTCTCGGTGTCGCCCAACTACTTCGATGTCTACCGCGAGCTGCAGATCGATCCGGCCCAGCTGGAGGACTGGAAGCAGACCCGCACCGGCGCCATCGTCGGCGAATCGCTGGCCAAGCAGTTCGGCTGGAAGATCGGCGACACCATCCCGTTGCAGGCCACGATCTTCCCGCGCGGCGGCAGCAACGACTGGCCGCTGGAACTGAAGGGCATCTACCGTTCCAAGGACCGAGCGCTGGCGGCCAACGAAGAACGCCAGTTGATGATGAACTGGAAGTACTTCGATGAATCCAACGACTACATCAAGAACCAGGTGAGCTGGTACACGGTGACGCTGGACAACCCGGATCAGTCCTCGCGGGTAGCGCAGGCCATTGATGCAATCTCGGCCAACTCCGACCACGAGACCAAGACCCAGACCGAGTCGGCGTTCCAGCAGGCCTTCGTCAAGCAGTTCGCCGACATCGGCATGATCGTCACTTCAATCATGGGCGCGGTGTTCTTCACCCTGCTGCTGCTGACCGGCAACACCATGGCGCAGGCGGTGCGCGAGCGCGTGCCGGAGCTGGCCACGCTGAAGACGCTGGGCTTCAAGGACAGCACCGTGCTGACCCTGGTGATGGTGGAGTCGGTGCTGCTGATCGGCCTGGGCGGCCTGATCGGCATGGGCCTGGCCGCACTGATCCTGCCGGCGATCGGCCCGAAGAGCATGGGCATGCTGCCGCCGCACGTACCGACGCCGACCTGGCTGATGGGGCTGGGCCTGATCGTGGTGATCGGCATCATCGTCGGGTTGTTGCCGGCGCTGCGTGCCAAGCGCCTGAAGATCGTCGACGCACTGGCCGGCCGCTGAGGAGGACACCGACATGTTCAAGAGCAAACTCAAGAAATGGCTGGGCAACGGCCTGACGGTGCTGCTGCTGGTGATCGGCCTGGTGCTGTGGATCAGCCTGCCGTGGTTCGGCGTGCTGGCCGTGGCCGTGCTGGTGGCACTGTGGCTGCTGCTGACTCGTGGCGGACGGTTGGCGCTGGCCGCCACCCGCATCGGCGTGGCCAGCCTGCCGCAGCGCTGGGGCGCGTCCTCGGTGATCGTGGTCGGCATCGCCGGCGTGGTCGGCGTGCTGGTGGCGATGCTGGCGATGGGCGAAGGCTTCCAGGCCACGCTCAACAACACCGGCGACGACACCACCGCCATCGTGCTGCGCGGCGGCTCGCAGGCCGAGACCAACTCGGTGATCACCCGCGAGCAGGTACCGACGTTGTCCACCCTGCCCGGCATCAGCCGCGATGGCGAAGGCCGGCCGCTGCTGTCGCCGGAGCTGTCGCAGGTGGTCAACCTGGTATCGAAGTCCGACGGCACCGACGTCAACGCGCAGTTCCGCGGCGTTGGTCCGCAGGCCTGGGCCGTGCATGACAAGGTCAAGATCATCGAAGGCCGCAAGTTCGCAGCCGGCCTGCGCGAGATCGTGGTCGGCCAGGGTGCCAAGGGCCAGTTCCGCGACATGGACGTGGGCAGGACGCTGACCCTGGGCAACCAGACCTGGACCGTGGTCGGCGTGTTCGCCACCGGCGATGCGCACGATTCGGAGCTGTGGACCGACGCCGATACGCTGGCCACCACCTACCAGCGCAGCGCCTGGCAGTCGATCAGCGTGCGTACCGATGGCAAGGCCGGCTTCGAGCAGTTCAAGGCAGCGGTCGCCGCCGACCCGCGCCTGAAACTGGACGTGGAAACCACCCGCGTCTACTACAGCAAGCAGGGCGGCGGGCTGACCAAGCTGATCGACATCCTCGGCAAGGTGATCGGCACGATCATGGCGGTGGGTGCAGTGTTCGGCGCACTCAACACCATGTATGCGGCCGTGGCCACGCGTGCGCGCGAGATCGCCACCATGCGCGCGATCGGCTTCCGCGGCCTGCCGGTGGTGACGGCGGTGATGCTGGAGACCATGCTGCTGGCGTTGCTGGGTGGCCTTCTGGGGTGTGCGGTGGCGTGGCTGCTGTTCAATGGCTACAGCGTGTCCACCATCGGCAGCAACTTCAGCGCGGTGGTGTTCAAGTTCCATGTGTCGCCGGAACTGCTGTGGACCGGACTGAAATGGGCGCTGGGCATCGGCCTGGTCGGCGGCCTGTTCCCGGCGCTGCGCGCGGCACGTTTGCCGATCACCACGGCGTTGCGCGAAACCTGAGCATCACGCAGCGGTGGAATGCGCATCACGCAGGGGGACGGAGCGAAGGCTCCGTCCCTCTTCTTTTGCGCGTCATCCACGCTTGGTGGTGAGCCAGGACGTCCAGTAGATCCACGCCATGCGTGGATGGATGCCGGCGCACGCGCACGGCTACAGATTGCGGGAAATACGCCGCTATCGATGCCTCTGCCCATCGCAAGCGCAACGCGCGTGACGTCGCGCACATCCCATCTGTGGATTGTTGGTTGCGATTCATTTTCGCGCCCATCCGCGGCGCAGAGGCAAACAGTTACGAATGGAAACATTCTAGAATCGCCCCCCCACGTTGGTTTGCAGCACCCCACGCGTCCATAGAACGGGCGCTTGTTTTTCCTGAAACACGAGATTTCACGGATGTCCCTGAAAACCAATCCGCTGCGCAACGCGATCGTCATCGCGCTGGCCGCCAGCTGCACCACCCCCGCCTTCGCACAGAGCGCCGGCGATACCCCGACCAACCTCGATCGCATCGAAATCACCGGCTCGCGCATCCGCCAGGCCAGTGTCGAGACCGCACAGCCGGTCGTCGCGCTCAGCCGCGCCGAGATCGAGAAGAAGGGTTACATCAACGTCGCCGACATCCTGCAGGACGTCACCGCCGCCGGCGCACCGAGCCTGAGCCGCTCGTCGTCGCTGAGTTCTTCGCGCGACTTCGGCGGCACGTACGTCAGCCTGCGCAACCTCGGCCCGGAGCGCAGCCTGGTGCTGATCGACGGCCGCCGCATGGGCGTCAGCGCCGGTGGCTACTCCGACCTGGCTTCGATTCCCTCGGCGATTGTCGAGCGCGTGGAAGTGCTCACCGATGGCGCGTCCGCGCTGTACGGCTCGGACGCCATCGCCGGTGTGGTCAACATCATCACCCGCAAGAACTTCGACGGTGGCGAAGCCAGCGTCTACGTCGGCCAGTACGGTGAAGGTGACGGCCAGAAGCGCTCCTACAGCGCCACCTTCGGCAAGACCTTCGACCGCGGCTGGTTCAGCGTCGGCGCCGAGCGCACCAAGGAAGACGAGATTCTCGGCAGCGAGCGCGAGTTCAGCCGTTACCCGGGTGGCCCGCGCCATCCCGACGACGTCAAGGCACTGAACCAGACCACGCAGTGGGGCAGCGTCACCGTCGACGGCAAGTCGCTGACCGTGGGCCCGGGCGGCGACCCGAGCCAGAAGGGCAACTTCCACACGCCCAATCCGGCCGATGGTGCCAACACCAAGACCAACATGAGCCTGCTGAGCGGCCTGGAGCGCACTTCGGTGTTCGCCAACGGTGGCTTCTCGATCACCGATGACCTGCGCATCGTGGCCGACGCGCTGTACAGCAAGCGCGAGTCGACCAAGCACCTGGCCGGCTACCCCTACTCGGTGTCCACCGCACAGGCGCGCAACGGTTCCCGTGCTGCCCTGTCCAAGGACAGTGCGTTCAACCACTGGGGCCAGGACGTGCTGTTCTCGCACCGCACCGAAGAAATGCCGCGTGCGACCGAGAACAACCTGGACACCAAGCGCGCCAGCATCGGCCTGGAAGGCAGCTTCGAAACCGGTTCGCGTTACTGGGACTGGAACGTCAGCTACATGTACAACCGCAATGAAGGCGAGCGCATCGGTACCGGCAGCATGTACCAGCCGCACGTCGACCTGGCGGTCGGCCCATCCTTCATGGATGGCACCGTGGCACGCTGCGGCAGCCCGGGTGCAGTGATCGCCGGCTGCGTGCCGTGGAACCCGGCCGCGCCGATGGGCTATGCGGGCCCGGGCTCGCTGAGCAACCAGGACGTGCAGGACTACCTGTTCACCCGCTTCGTCGACAAGATGAAGAGCACCACCAAGGTCGCCAGCGCCAACATCTCCGGTTCGGTGTTCACCCTGCCGGCCGGCGACGTGATGGCCGCGATGGGCTTCGAGCACCGCAACGAAGAAGCCAGCTACACCCCGGACCTGATGGTGCAGAAGGGCCAGATTGCCGGCACCACCGGCCAGCCGACCCGTGGCGACTACTCGCTCAACGAGGTCTACCTGGAGCTGCAGGTACCGCTGCTGGCCGACATGCCGTTCGCGCGTGAACTGTCGCTGGACCTGGCCGGCCGCTACACCGACTACAACACCTTCGGTTCGACCACCAACAGCAAGTTCGGCCTGAAGTGGAAGCCGATCGACAGCCTGCTGGTACGCGCGACCTATGGCACCGGCTTCCGTGCGCCGACCGTGGACGACCTGTACGGCGGTGCGGTGAAGAGCCGTGATTCGTTCACCGATCCGTGCGATACCTCGTTCGGCATCGCTGCCAGCAGCGCGACCGTGGCCGCACGCTGCCAGGCGCTGAAGGTGCCGGCGGACTTCCGCCAGCAGACCGCGTCGGAAGGCAACGTCGCCAACCGTCCGGGCCAGCAGGGCATCGCCGATTTCGACTCCGGTTCCAATGCGAACCTGAAGCCGGAAACCGCCAAGACCTGGACCGTGGGCCTGGTGTACAGCCCCGAGTTCGTGCCGGGCCTGGACGTCAGCCTGGACTGGTGGAAGATCCGCATCGACAACGCGATCGTGGGTGAGTCGGCCACCGACATCCTCAACCAGTGCTACGTGCAGGGCGTGGATTCGGCGTGCGGCCGCTTCACCCGTTCCACCAGCGCCAAGACGCTGGGTCAGGTGACGTCGCTGGACCGCTCGCTGGTCAATGCGGGCTACCGCGAAACCGCCGGCTACGACTTCAGCCTGCGTTACCGCCTGCCGGAAACCGCGTTCGGCCGCTTTGCCGCCACCTGGAACACCACCTACACCGACTACCTGGAGCAGCGCAACGACAGCGCCGCCACCACGCCGGTGGAGCAGAAGACCGGCTGGCAGGGCAACTTCCGCGTGCGTTCGACCTTCAACCTGGACTGGCAGTACGGCGACCTGGGCATCGGTTGGACCGCCCGCTACTACTCGGGCATGAAGGAAGCCTGCTCGTATGACCTGGCCGGTGGCCCGGACTGCAACATGGCCGGCTTCGTCTCGCCGTACACCGATGCGCAGCCGAGCCGCAAGGTGGGCTCCAACACCTTCCACGACCTGCAGGTGCGTTACAGCCTGCCGTGGGACGGCACCGTGTCGCTGGGCGTGAACAACGTCTTCGACCACCAGGGTCCGATCATGTACAGCCAGCCGAACAGCAGCTTCACCTACTACGGTGGCTTCGACATCGGTCGTTTCATGTACATGAAGTACCAGCAGCGCTTCTAAGCCTGCAACCGCGTTCCCGCCACCGCCATCTCTCTCTCCTGGCGGTGGATGGAAGCAGAACGGCGCCCTTCGGGGCGCCGTTCTTTTTTGGGTGGAAGCGGGTCGGATCCCTTCGCCCTGCGAAGGGCTCTGACCCCACGCGACGGATAGAACAGGGTCAGAGCCCTCCGCGTTGCGGAGGGATCCGACCCCGCAGCCCGCCGGCGCTAGCGCTTGGCGCGCATCGTGCGGATGTTGTCACCGACGAACAGGATCAGGCCGGCCCAGATCGCGGCGAAGCCAATCGCCTTGGCAGTATCGAACGCTTCGTGGAAGAAGAACACGCCCAGCAGCAACTGCAGGCTCGGCGCGATGTACTGCAGGATGCCGACCAGCGACAGCGGGATGCGCTTCACGCCGTAGGCGAAACCGATCAGCGGCACTGCGGTCACTGCGCCACCGAAGATCAGCAGCAGGTCATTGCGCCAGCCCCAGCCGTGCAAGAACGCGCCGCCATGGCCGTTTTCCGCCCAGATCGCGAAGGCCAGCGCCGGCAGGAACAGGTACATGCTCTCCACGCCCAGGCCGGCCACCGGATCGACCGAGACCAGCTTGCGCAGCAGGCCATACAGGCCGAACGAACAGGCCAGGCCCAGCGCGATCCACGGCGGCGTACCCGCGTCGATGGTCAGCCAGGCCACGCCCACCGCCGCCATCGCCACCGCCACCCACTGCAGGCGCCGCAGCCGCTCCTTCAGCACCAGCACGCCCAGCAGCACGTTCACCAGGGGGTTGATGAAGTAGCCCAGGCTGGTCTCGATCACATGGCCGGCGTTGACCGCCCAGATGTACAGGCCCCAGTTGAAGGCGATGGTCAGGCTCGACACCAGCAGGATCGGCAGCGCGCGCGGCTGCGCGGCGATCTTCTGCCACCAGCCCAGGCGCGAGCTGATCAAGAGCCAGCCCAGCACCATCACGGTGCTCCAGATGATGCGGTGGGCGATGATCTGGAACGAGGGTACCTCGTTGAGCAGGTGCCAATAGACCGGCACCAGGCCCCAGATCACGAAGGTGGATGCGGTGACCAGCAGGCCCCGGCGTTGTTCTTTCTCGTCCATGCTCACTTCTTTCTCGTCCTTGCCATTGTCAGCACCACCACACCCAGGAGAATCACCGCCATCGCCAGCAGGTCGCGCCAGCCGAAGCGCTCGCCGTTGAGCAGCGCGCCCAGCAGCACCGCGATCACCGGATTGACGTACGCATAGCTGCCGGCCAGCGCCGGCCGCACGTTCTGCAGCAGCCAGACGTAGGCGGTGAACGCAACGATGGAACCGAACACGCACAGGTAGGCCATCGCCAGCAGGCCACCGGTATCGGGCAGCGTGGTCGGGCGCTCGCCGACCGCCAGGCCGATCAGCACCAGCAGCACACCACCGCAGATCATCTGCCCGGCGGCGGTCATGAACGGGCCCGGCAGGTCCAGGCCGCGCGCCCACACCGAACCGAAGGCCCAGCCGATCGGCGCGATCAGCAGCAGCACCAGCCCGGTCGGCGAGGCCGTCAGGCTGCTGCCGGCGTTGAGCCAGACTACGCCGAGGAAGCCGATGGCGATGCCCAGCCACTCACCGCGGCTGGCATGCTGCCCGCGCAGCGCCGAGAACAGCGCCATCCACAGCGGCACCGAGGCCACCGCTGTCGCGGCCAGGCCCGAGGACACCTCACGCTCGGCCAGCACCACCATGCCGTTGCCCAGCACCAGCATGGTCACGCCCATCACCACCAGGTTGCGCCACTGCCGCAGGGTCGGGTTCGGCATCTTCCAGAACAGGCGCAAGGCCAGGAACATCAGGCCACCGGCAATGATGAACCGGCTGCCGGAAACCATCGTCAGCGGCAGCGCGCCGCCGTGCAGGGCCTTGGCGATGCCCAGGTAGGTCGAGCCCCAGACCACGTAGACCAGCAGCAATGCCAGCGCGACAAGGCCACCCCGGGGGGCAGCCGCAGACGAAGAGGGGGGAACCGACATGACACACCAGGGAGCCGGGGGAAGGCGGATTCTAGGACGTTTTGAGTATGGTCCGGCACCCCGGACGGTGGCACGCTGTCATCCATCCATGCACCCTGCTCTGGTCTGCTACCCCGTGTTGACGGCGGATGCAGTACCAAGAGGGCTGCCCGGCCGCGCCGCCCCAAGGCCGGGCGCCGTTTTCCCTGCGCACGGACGCGCCGCATCGAGGATTCCCACCCAGATGAGCACCACGTCCCAACCTGCCGTACCCGCGAACGACCGCGCTGCCCTGCGCCGGTCGATCTCCAATACCCTCAAAGGCTCCGCCGGCAACCTGGTGGAGTGGTATGACGTCTACGTGTACTCGGTGTTCGCCGTGTACTTCGAATCGCAGTTCTTCTCGCCGGACGACAAGAACTCCACGATGTACGTGTGGGCGATCTTCGCCGCCACGTTCCTGATGCGCCCGATCGGTGCCTGGTTCTTCGGCCGCTTCGCCGACCGCCACGGCCGTCGGTTGGCGCTGACTGTCTCGGTCACGCTGATGGCGCTGTGCTCGTTCCTGATCGCCATCACCCCCACCGCCGCCAGCATCGGCATCTGGGCCGCAGTCATCCTGCTGTTCGCGCGCCTGCTGCAGGGCTTCGCCACCGGCGGCGAGTACGGCGCCAGCGCCACCTACATGTCAGAGGCCGCCATTCCCGGCCGTCGCGGCTTCCTGTCCTCCTTCCACTACGTCACCCTGGTCGGCGGCCATGTGCTGGCCCAGCTGACCCTGCTGCTGATGCTGACCTTCTGGGGCAAGCCGGAGATCTCCGAGTGGGGCTGGCGCATCGCCTTCGGCATCGGTGGCATCGCCGCGGTGGTGGTGTTCTGGCTGCGCCGCGGCATGGACGAATCGCTGTCGGAGTCGTCGATCGAAGCTGCGCGCGAGGGCAAGGCGCAGAAGTCCGGCTCCATGTACGAGCTGTTCGTGCACCAGTGGCGGCCTCTGCTGCTGTGCTTCCTGATCACCGCCGGTGGCACCGTGGCCTTCTACACCTACTCGGTGAACGGCCCGAAAATGATCCAGAGCGCATTCGCGGGCAACGACCCGATGACCGGCACCCTGATCAACCTGGGCGTGCTGGCGTTCCTGATGGTGCTGCAGCCGGTCGGCGGCTGGCTGTCGGACATCATCGGCCGCAAGACCCTGCTGGTGTTCTTCGGTGTGGGCGGCGTGCTGTACAGCTGGTACCTGATCACCCAGCTGCCGCACCAGCATGACGCCACCCTGGCCTTCCTGACCCTGGCGCTGGCGTTCGTCATCCTCACCGGCTACACCTCCATCAACGCCGTCGTGAAGGCCGAGCTGTTCCCGACCCACGTGCGTGCGCTGGGCGTAGGCCTGGGTTACGCGCTGGCCAACTCGCTGTTCGGCGGCACCGCCCCGCTGCTGTACCAGGGCGCGCTGAAGACCGGCCACGTCGACTGGTTCGCCATCTACGTGACCGCAACGATCGCGGTATCGTTGGTGGTCTATGTGTTCTTCCTCACCAACAAGGGCCCCAACTGGCTCGACGGCACCCGCAAGTAAGCGCGTTGCCCTGATCGCGGCCACCGGTGCACTGCCGGTGGCCGCTGCGTCTCCCGCCACGCCACTGATGTGGATCGCGGCGACGCTGGCCGCAGCCACGGCACTGGCCTGGCTGCTGCGCCGCCCCAGCGCACAGGTCGCGTGGCCACGCACCGGGTTCGGGGTCGCCCTGCTGGTGTTCTGCGCCGCGCTGGCGCTGCAGCTGGCGGTGGACCTGGGCAGCGGCCACAGCTCGCTGCAACTGCGCCTGCATCGCGGCATCAATGCAGGGTCGCCGGTTGGCCTGCGTACGATGGTGGCGTGCTATCTGGCAGCGCTCGCTGCCGCCGGCTGGGGCGCATGGACGCTGCTGCGCCGGCGCCGGTGAACGCGCGGTAGTGCCGGCCGCTGGCCGGCAACGCCGCATTCCTTCCGAAGGTTCATGAGGTTGCCGGCCAACGGCCGGCACTACCTCAGCGGCGGGCGGATTCGCTCTTGTCCCGCGTGCTGCGGAACTCCGATTCCTTCTCCCACGTCGGCCAGCGGCGGCTGTTGGCCAGCTCGGCACCCAGGTCGTAGACCAGCAGAGTGTCAGCCGCGTGGCCGCTCGGATCCCAGCTCGGGGTCCAGGCATCGCAGGCCTGGTGGTAGCAGTCGGCGAAATACTTCTCGCGCAGCGCGCGGCCGGCTTCAACACCGCCGTCCAGCTTGTCCAGGCCCGGGCCGATGGTGATCGCCGGCACGCCCAGGCGGGCAAAGGCGAAGTGGTCGGCGCGGTAGAAGAAGCCGGCCTCCAGGTTCGGGTCCGGGCTGTAGCTGCGACCGCGGGCCTTGGCCACGCGTTCCAGGTCGCCTTCCAGCGACACCCGGCCCTTGCCCCACGAAGCGATGTCGCGGGTCGCGCCATCCGGGCTGAACATCTCGATGTTCAGCACTGCAGCGGTCTTGTCCAGCGGCGCCAGCGGATGCGCGGCGTAGTAGCTGGCACCCAGCAGGCCCTTCTCTTCGGCGGTGAGGGCCACGAAGTACAGCGTGCGCTGCGGCTGCGGGCCGGCGGCGAACACGCGGCCCAGTTCCAGCACCGTGGCCACGCCGGTGGCGTTGTCGATCGCACCACGGCGGATGCGGTCGCCCTTGGCGTCGGCTTGGCCGATACCGAACGCATCCCAGTGCGCGGAGAAGATCACGGCCTCGTCGGCGTGTTCACCACCGGGCAGCTTGGCCACCACGTTGCGGGTCACCACCTGCTCGCGCTTAAGCGCGAAATCCACGCTCAGCTTCGCGTTGTCCAGTGCCACCGGGCGGAAGTCGGCACGCATCGCCTTGCGCTTCTCGGCATCGAAGTCCAAGCCGGCGTCGGCGAAGATCGCCTCGGCAAGTTCGCGCTGCATCCAGCCACGCAGCGGCGTGTGCTGCGCCATCGCCTCGGCCTGGCCGCGTTCGATGTCGAACAGCGGCGAGGTGCCCGAGCTCTTCACAGTGGCCCAGCCATAGGCGGCCGGCGCGGTCTCGTGCACGATCAGCACACCCTCGGCACCACGGCGCGCGGCTTCCTCGAACTTGTAGGTCCAGCGGCCGTAGTAGGTCACCGCCTTGCCATCGAACGCGCCCGGTGCATCGGCCTCGAAATCGGCGTCGTTGATCAGCACCACGGCGATCTTGCCGTGCAGGTCCACGTCCTTGTAGTCGTTCCAGTGGCGTTCCGGTGCGTCGATGCCATAACCGACGAACACCAGTGGCGCATCCTTGATCTGCACGCGCTTGCGCGGCTGCAGGCTCTGCAGGGTCACGTCCACGCCGTTGGCCAGCGCGCGCTTGCCCTGCTTCAGCGACAGGCTGGCCTTGGCCGGCCCGTCCAGCTGCGCGCGCACCAGCGGCACCGGCTGCACCCAGCTGCCATCCACGCCACCCGGCTGCAGGCCGTAGCTGCGGAACTGCTCGATCAGGTACTGCATCGTGCGCTCTTCGCCCTCGGTGGCCGGCGCGCGACCCTCGAATTCATCCGACGCCAGCACACGCACGTGGCGCGACAGAGCCTGCGGATCGATGCCGCCACCCGGGAGGTCGTTGGCCGCATGGGCCAGGCCACCGACAAACAGGCAGGACGACAGCAGCAACACGCGCATCGGATTCACGGCAGTACCACGGCTAGCTTGGAAGTCACCAGAGTGTAACGTGGTCGTGACATCACGGCGCAGCCTGGGCTCACGTCATCCACGCATGGCATGGGTCTACCTGCTGATGCGGTCCAGCCAGCAGGCCAGGCCCTGCGCGTTGAGTTCGATGTCCATCGCCAGAACAGCGATCACCGCCGCATCGTCCAGCGCACAGCCATGCAGCTGTGCACGTTCCAGGTACAGCGCCTGCAGCGCGGCCAGCAGGCAGCGGTGGCGGTCGGGGCGGCCATCGCACTGGCGGCCAATGGTGGCCATCGCATCGATCTGTTCGAACAGGTCGTTGGCCAGTTTCTGCACCTGCTCCACGCGGCCGTAGTGGGTCAGGTACATCGCCTGCGGGCCATAGCCCAGCATGCGCTGGATCGAGGCCTTCATCGCTTCCGGGTCGAACTGTACCGGCGACGAGGTCGGGAAGATGAAGGCCCCCTGCGCGCTGTCCAGCTCGCGGTAGGAAATGCCGAAGGTATCGCCGGTGAACCAGCTGCGGCTGCGCGCATCCCACACGCAGTAATGGTGCAGTGCGTGGCCCGGGGTGTGCAGCAGCACCAGCTCGCGGCCGGCCAGGTCGATACGGTGGCCGTCCTCGGCCACCACCACACGATGTTCGGGAATGGCCTCGATACGACCATAGCTGCGCGCGATTTCCTCGGCACCGTACACCGCCGTGGCACCGGCAATCAGCCGGGTCGGGTCGATCATGTGCGGCGCACCGCGCGGGTGCAGCACTGCCTTTGCGTTGGGCAGCTGCTGCATCAGCAGGCCGGCGCCGCCGGCGTGGTCCAGGTGCACGTGCGTGAGCAGCAGCCAGTCCACCGCGTCAACGGCCAGACCCGCGTTGGCCAGCGCCTGCAGCATCGCCGGCACCGACAGGCCGGTGCCACAGTCGACGAACGCGGCGCGGTCGTTTTCAACGATCAGATAGGCCGCGTCGAAGTCGGGACGCTGGAAGCCGGTATCGATGGTGTGGATGCTGGGGTCGGCGATCATCGGCGCGCACCTGGCAGGATCGGGAACAGACGCCCATGGTAGGCGCGCGGGCGGTCCGGGTTCGATGCGGCTTTGGTCGGGTAGTGCCGGGTTGTGGCCGGGTAGAGTCGACTGTCAGTCGACTGTCGCGCGCAGCGCGGGCTTCCAGAAGAGCAGTCGACTCACAGTCGACTCTACCAAGGGCAAGCGCAGGCCAACCAACCGCAGGTCCAGCGGGTGCGCAAGGGCCAGGTTCAGCGCAATGCGAACCGCGGCCGCAGCAGCAGGGCCAGCACCAGCACCGCCAGGAATGCGCCGTAGGCGTACAGCACCGCCAGTACCTGCGGCCAGATCGGGCCGGCGCCGGGCTGTGCCATGCCAAGTCGATACCCCCACAGCATCGAGACGATGCTCAGGGCGAAGGCCAGCAGCAGGGTGGAGCCATCGAACAGGCGCCGCCGCGGGGTGCGCGGCTGGCGCGGGAACAGCCAGTACAGGCTGCCCAGCAGCAGGAACCAGGGCAGGAACAGCAGCAGCGACAACCAGGCCATCGCAGACTCCATGTCATCGCGCCTGAGGCGCGCGGACATCATGCCATGACCTTCGTTCGCGGGTAGGGCCGGCCGCTGGCCGGCGTTTTCCTATGCAGTGCCGTGGTAGTGCCGGCCGCTGGCCGGCGTTTTCCTATGCAGTTGCCGTGGTAGTGCCGGCCGCTGGCCGGCATTTCCTATGCAGTTGCCGGCCAGCGGCCGGCACTACCCTTACGCTTCGCGCAGCATGGCCAGGGCCGCCAGCACGGCGTCCACTTCGGCTTCCAGCTTGAACAGTTCGCTCTGCAGCTGGTCACCCTGCTCCGCCTGCTTGATCACGGCAATCAACTGCCCCGCATCGCGCGGCGAATCGAAGCCCTCGCTCTGGATCAGCAGCGTGCCGTCACCGGCGGTCAGCTTGAAGTAGAAGCGGCCGTCCTTCTCGCGGTACTGCTTGAACAGTGGCGGTGCCACGCGGGCCACGCCGGCGTCCTCGCTGGCGATATCGCCTGCGGTGGACAGGTCACGCAGGCCCACCGCATGGCGCAGTTCGTCCAGCAGCGGTGCCGCCAACTGCTCGCGCAGCTGCTGGCCACGGCGCTTGAGCAGCGCTTCGATCTTCTCCGGCTCGGCCATCAGCGCGTTGTAGCGCTCGCGCAGCGGCGACAGTTCGCTGTCGATGCGCTCGAACAGCTGCTGCTTGGCCTCACCCCAGCTGATGCCGGCGGCGAACGCCCTGGCGAATTCGGCGGTCTGTTCCGGGGTGGCGAAGGCCTGGTACATCTGGAACAGCGCAGAGCCCTCGGTGTCCTTCGGCTCGCCAGGTGCGCGCGAGTCGGTCAGGATCGAGAACACCAGCTTCTTCAGCTCCTCGCGCGGCACGAACAGCGGAATGGTGTTGTGGTAGCTCTTGCTCATCTTGCGGCCATCCAGGCCGGCCAGCGTCGCCACCTGCTCGTCGATCACCACGTCCGGCAGCGGGAAGTACTCCTTGCCATACACGTGGTTGAAGCGCTGGGCGAAGTCGCGCGCCATCTCGATGTGCTGGATCTGGTCACGGCCCACCGGTACCTGGTTGGCCTTGAAGATGAGGATATCGGCGGCCATCAGTACCGGGTACATGAACAGGCCGGCGCTGACGCCTGCGTCCTCGTCCACGCCTTCCTCGCGGTTCTTGTCCACCGCCGCCTTGTAGGCGTGCGCGCGGTTGAGGATGCCCTTGCTGGCGATGGCGGTCAGGAACCACATCAGCTCGGTGGTCTCGCGGATGTCGCTCTGGCGGTAGAACCACACCTGTTCCGGGTCCAGGCCACAGGCCAGCCAGCTAGCCGCGATCTCCAAGGTCGCGCGCTGGGTGCGCTGCGGGTCCTGGGACTTGATCAGGCTGTGCAGGTCGGCCAGAAAGAAGAAGCTCTCGATCCCCGGGGCGCGGCTGGCCGCGATGGCCGGACGGATGGCGCCAACGTAGTTGCCCAGGTGGGGCGTGCCGGAGGGGGTGATGCCGGTAAGGACTCGGGTGGTCATGACTGCGTGGGGTAACCTTCGATGAACGGGGCCAGTTTACCTTGCACGCCACCAACCCCGTCAGGGCCTGCGGCGCGTTCATTCACGCAACCCCGCTGGAGACGCCCGATGAAACGCCTGCTGCCCCTGCTGCTGATCCTGCCCCTGGCCGGCTTCCGCCCCGTCCCGATGCCGCCGCCGGCCTACGAGGGCGGCCCCGTGCGCATGTCTCTGGTCGACCGCGACCGCGGCACCGAATTGCGCAGCTACCCTGCCGAGGGCCAGCGCTGGGTGGCCGGCGAGCGCGGCCACCGCTACGCCGTGCGCCTGTACAACGACAGCCCGCGCCGGGTGCTGGTGGTGCTGTCGGTGGACGGCGTCAACGCCATCTCCGGCGAGGATGCCGATCCGTCGCAGACCGGCTACGTGCTCAACCCCGGCCAGCGCGCCGACATCACCGGCTGGCGCAAGAGCCAGGATGAAGTGGCGCAGTTCGTGTTCAGCAGCCCCAGCGGCAGCTATGCCAGCCGCACCGGTCGCCCGGACAACATCGGCGTGGTCGGCGTGGCGGTGTTCGAGGAAGCGCGCCGCTGGCGTCCGGATCCGATCCTGCGCCGCAGCCTGCCGCTGCCGGCACCGGCCCCGACGGCCGAAGCGGCGGCCGATGCCAGCGCCAGCAACAGCCGCATCGAGGGCTATGCCAGCAAGTCACAGGCCCCTGCGCTGGGCACCGGCCACGGCGCACGCGAGCAGTCGTCGGTACGCGATACCGACTTCGAACGCGCCAGCCGCAGCCCGGCGCAGGTTCTGCAGCTGCGCTACGACAGCGCCCGCAATCTGCGCGCGCGCGGCATCCTGGTCGATACACCGCCGTCGCGCCTGCCGCGCGAACCGCAGGCGTTCCCCAACCGCTATGTGCCGGACCCGCCGGCGCGTTGATCGCCGCCCAGACAGCACAACGCCCGCAACCTCTCGGTGCGGGCGTTGTGCCGTGGGGGAAAACCGTAGCGCTTACTTGTAGTCCGGGTAGTCCTTGCTCACGGCATCCTGGAACTCACGGACTTCCTTCTCAGCGCGATCCTTGGCCCAGCCATAACGTTCCTGCAGGCGGCCGGCCAGATACTCGGCATTGCCTTCAGCCACATCGAAGTCGTCGTTGGTCAGATCGCCCCACTTGGCCTGGGCCTTGCCCTTCAGCTGCGACCACTTGCCGGAAATGATGTCTTTGTTCATTGCTGGGAGTCCTTGGTTGCAACGGCGTTCTTACCGTGGCTACAGCTTCGCGCAGCGGCTGTTGAGTGCCGGTCAACCGACCATGAAAGCACTGCTCACCTGCTTGAATGGTTCACTACGCTTCGACACGTACGCTGCAGAAAAACGCGCAAGAAAAAAGGCCGGGGAGGTCCCCCCGGCCTTTTTGCTTTCCGTTCCACTTCAGGCTCAACGGCCCTTGGCGGCATCCTCAACCTTTTCGCCAGCCTTCTGCACGTCCTTGCCGGCACCGGCAACGGTGTTGCAACCGGCCAGCAGGGCCACCGAGAACATCGACAACAGCATCAGGGCAACTACGCGCTTCATGGGCTTCTCCTTGGGTTCGCCGCTATACCGCTTCATTCGCGGATGGGGTTCGGTCGCTCGGCGGAAGGAGCCACTGCCACTGCCGCCGCGTGATGTGCAATCTGGCGGCAGGGGCGTGGAGCGCGTGTGAACGGATCATCGATCCGTTCAGGCGGAGAGCTCAGTCGCGCATCAGGGTGGACTTGCCGAACAGGCTTTCGACCAGGTCCACGGCCAGTTCGGCGGTGGCATTCTGCTTGTCCAGCAAGGGGTTGAGCTCGACGATGTCCAGCGAACCCATGCGCCCGGTGTCGGCAATCATCTCCATCACCAGCTGCGCCTCGCGGTAGTTCACCCCGCCCGGCACGGTGGTGCCGACGCCCGGTGCGATGCTCGGGTCGAGGAAATCCACATCGAAGCTGACATGCAGGTGGGTGTTCTCGTCGATGCCCGCCAGTGCTGCCTCGACCGCGCGCTTCATGCCGTTCTCGTCGATGTAGCGCATGTCGTAGACATCCACCTTGTGGGTCTTGATCAGGCGCTTCTCTTCCGGGTCCACCGAACGGATGCCGATCTGGTGCACCTGGATGGGGGTGATCGCCGGTGCGCTGCCGCCGAGGTGGGTCAGCGCCTTCGGGCCGAGGCCGCACAGGCAGGCCACCGGCATGCCGTGGATGTTGCCCGATGGAGTGACATCGCTGGTGTTGAAGTCCGAATGCGCATCCAGCCACAGCACGCGCAGGGTCTTGCCCTGCTCGCGGCACCAGCGTGCCACGGCAGTGATCGAACCGATGCCCAGGCAGTGGTCGCCGCCGAGCATGATCGGCATGCGGCCGGCCTGCAGTTCGGCATAGCTGGCTTCCATCAGCGCGTGGTTCCACGCCACCACTTCATCCAGGTGGCGATAGCCTTCCACCGGCGCGGTCCACGGATTGCGCGGACCATCCAGGTTGCCCAGGTCGCGCACATCCACGCCGCGCGCCTCGAGCGCTTCCGGCAGCCCAGCCACGCGCAGCGCTTCCGGCCCCAGCCGTGCACCGCGATGGCCCGCACCCACATCGGTGGGAACGCCAATCAGGGATACGGAAATGGGATGGGCCATGGGTGCCTCCTGCGGGGGAAAAAGAAGCACAGTCTAGCCAGAGCTGTGTGACACCACTCGCGGCGGTGCAGCAGGGCAATCACATGGCATGATGCCGCGCGGACCTGCCCCCGCTTCATGGAAGATTGCGATGTCGCCCTTCATCAATACGGCCTGGCCGCGCTTTTTCATCGGGGCGCTACCCATCGCCGCTCTTGCGGTTTTTTCAGCAGCTCGATCGATGCGTCGCAGAACGGCTGGTTGATGCAGGCGACGCTGCTGCTGGTGCCGTTCTCGACCCTGGTATTCCTCGGGTTGGGGTGGCAGCGTCTGCGCAAGGCACATGCTGAATATCCGATCCTGAAGAGCGAGCCGCAGCGGATGCTGACGGCGTTGATCGGCAACGTGAAGGTGGCCGCGCTGTGGTTCGGCCTGACCGTCGTTGGCATGTTCGCCCTGATGCTGGCGTGGGTGTTGCTGCGGAAGAGCAGCGGCGGATATTGAAAGTTGCAGTCAAAGAATAGCCGACGACCACTTTTTTACTCGGAATTGGCGCCTTTTCAACACGTCGATACGCCACTGTCTACCCACGCGTTTGAGTACGAACAAGTGCTCGTAACGCAAGGAACTCGACTTCTGAGGATGGTCGCGCACCAGCACTTCCGCCTTCGAGATCCCAAGCTTCGCAACTGATACCAGTAGGTCATCCGGCACATACCGTCGGGGGCTCCCGACTGAAATTCCAGTCGAGTACAGGCGTTGGCGGTCGGTGCACCAGGCTGTCAAAATATCCGCTTTCTCCTGCTGGAAGCCGGAGCTTCGCAGAAGGTTGCCACCGGACCGGGAATCCTTGTAGCCACGCGTTTCCCATTCGTAATAGGCCAACAGATACCCACGCACCACTGAGGCGGGTTCACCTTCGGCGTCTGGCTCGGGCCACTCAAGCGCCGGTGCCTCTATCAACGGCGGCGGCAACTGCGCCCCCGCCAACTTCAAACGCGCTACTACGTCTTCGTGCTTGCGGGCATCGGCCATTGCCAGTGCGTTTCGCCCCTCGAAGTTCAACGGTGCGACGGCAGCTCCACTATCCAGCAACAGTTCGACCATAGCCAGGTGGCCGCCCGAAGACGCCAACATCAGCGGCGTGTACTTCGATTCCGGCGAAGCAACATCCAGCAATGCGCCGCGAGCGACCAGCACGCGTCCGATTTCCGTATCGCCTGCGTTGGCAGCCCAACCCAGCGCGGTGTAACCCAGTGCAACGCAGGCGTGCTGGATGTTGGCGCCACGGTCCAGTAGCCGCTCCACCGAGTCAGCCTTCCCGGCGATCACAGCCGATAGCAGCGGGGTGCGCCCCGTGCCTTTGTGCTGCCACTCGATATCGGCACCCTCATCCAGCAGCGCGTCGATTCGGGCGAGATCCTGCTTCTCAGCTGCTTTGGCCAGAAGATGGGACATATAGGTGCTACCAGACGGGTGTATGGGCGGTCACCATAAGGCCGCTGGCGCGATGAACTCAACCGCCGCGGCGGCGAACCGGCGTCAGGCTCTGCACCTGGCCGTTGTTGCGCATCATGCACAGGAAGCGGCCATCGGGATAATCGATGATCAGTTCCTGGTAGTCGCTGCCCACCGGCATCTGGGTCACCAGCGTGCCCTGCGCGCCCTTGCGCATGTTGCAGGAACCCAGCGCGGTATCGCCTGCCGGCGCCGGGGTGGCCACCGAGGACACATTGCGGAACACCGCGCGGCAGCCGCCGTTGACCCACACCGAATGCCGCGCCAGCCCCCAGTTCTTTCCTTCCTCGCAGCGGGTGCGGCTGAGCTGGCGCACGATTTCCACGTTGCCACGGGTATTCAGATCGCACGACACCTGCTGCTGACCGGTGGATTCGCAGGTGACTTCGCGGGGTAGCGCGGCATCCCCGGAGGCAGCGTCGCGAGGGCGAACGCTGTTTGCGGCGGGCGCAGGCGCACCACTGCTACTGACCTGGCAGATGCCATTGGCGCCGCCTCGGCCGGTGTAGCTGATCTGCGGCGTGCCGTCCTCGTTGCTGCTGATCGACAGGGTGATGCCGGAGTTCGCATCGCGTGCTTCGAAATAGCGGTCGTTGAAGCGTTTCAGCGCCGCCTCGCGGCCTTGCACGTAGACCGGACCGCCTTCGTCGGCGTGCACATCGATGCCGCCCGGGCAGCTGGCGTTGAAGAACGGTACCGCGGCCATGGCTGGGACCACGAAGGCGGTGGATACCAGTGCGACGGTGAGCGACAGGGCATGGCGACGCATGTGCGGATCCCGAAGGGGCCCAGGATGGGCGTGTGGTGGCAGTATGCGGTGGAGCGCTGCGGGCTGTCCGTGAGGAATATCAATTTCCGGGTAGCGCGCGTGGGGATTCATGTCTGGTAAGGTGTTCTGGAAGCCCTGCCGGGGAAGTTAAGCCAGCTTTACTTCCTGGGCCATGAAAGGCCCTGCGACAGCAATGACGCACCAGGATTCATCGTTGGTTGCAGCCCCGCGCGAAATGTCGCTTCTGGCATTGCAATGCTCGAAACGGGCCAAACGCGATAATTCATTTTTCCTTTCAGATCACCCGATGCCATCGAAACAAACGACTGGCAGGCGGTGATTTCACGTGCGCATGATGAATCGCCACCTGCGAGGGTGGCCGGGACTTCCAAGCCCGTGTTGTCAACGATGTATACGCTTGCCAGCCGGCGTCGTCCTCCCAAGTACGGCGCCGGCTGGCAATCCGTTAGCCGATCGACGGCGGGCGGTGCGTGGGGGCCTCGTGCCCGCCGATTCGTTGACCCGGTCTTGGAAGCCACGCATCGCCCGCCACCCTCCTCGGGTGGCACCTCTGTTCCCGACGAGGATGCCCGCATGCCCAAGGCCCATCACCCGTACCTGACCGCCACCCTGGGCGAGGCTGCCCTGCGCCTGCCGCCCGAACTGGCGCAGCCGTTGGAAGCCGCTTTCGCCGCCGCCAACGAGGCCCCTGCGCCGATCAACCTGCCCGGATGCCTGCAGCGCATCCGCGCCGGTGATGCCGCCGACGGACAGCCGTGGACGGGGCCCGCCAGCACACCCGGCCAGGCCGTGGCCGCCGCACGCCGGGATCGCGCCGCAGTCGGCCTGGTGTCGTTGTTGGAGCTGTATCACGCCGCAGAGCGCGTGCGCGTGGACGGGGAAGAGAAGGACGATATCGGCGATGGCACGCGCGAAGGGCTGATGCTGGCCTGTCGGGGGCTGGCGGAGTATGTGGCGTTGCAGGTGGGCGGGGCTCAATAATGCGGAACATTGGCGTCTCCAACGCACAGATTCAACACGCCGCAACCCCGACGAACGAATCAGGCAGACCCGCTGCTGGAATGAGCACACCCTACCCAAACCTGAAACCTGTCCTCGTTGAGCTGCGGCTGGACGAAGTGGATTCGCGCGGCGGCGCTGTTGCCGAGATGATCGCCTCCACCGCGCGCCCCATGGCGCTGTCCATAAGCCCTGAACTCATGTGGTACAGCTTCGTGCTGAATGACAGAGCCATCGCCCGGATCCGTCCTGGAACGCGGGCGAATTGCACAATCTCATTCATCAATTACGAAGGTGCGAAGGAGGTGTTCACTTGTGGCACGTTGGCCGCCTTCGGAGACGGATCATCAACAAAGGGTTGATCCGCATCATCCGGTTTGATTGAACCTGTTCGCGCCGAATGCCTTGATCTGGCAACGGCAGACGCGTGAGGCATCAATGCGCAGCGTGGCACACAAGCTGCTTCGAGCCAGAATGGCCAAACGACTCCTCCTTTGCCGCGTCATTGAGTTGACTCACCGGCTTGGGACGAAAAAACCGCCGAAAGGCGGTTTTTTCATGCTTTTCCGTGCGCTTTACGTCCAGCGACGTGCCAACGCATCAAGGTCCGCACGTACGCTCATGCAGCGCTGGCATGCAGGCGCACACCCAGGGCACGAGTCACCTTCAGGATGGTCGAGAAATCAGGGCTGCGCTCGCCAGACAGGGCACGATACAGACTC
The DNA here is from genome assembly GCF_018320795.1 of Stenotrophomonas sp. PE591. Lineage (NCBI taxonomy): Bacteria > Pseudomonadati > Pseudomonadota > Gammaproteobacteria > Lysobacterales > Lysobacteraceae > Stenotrophomonas > Stenotrophomonas sp. PE591. The sequence continues at coordinate 109,352 of NZ_JAAOKO010000010.1, read as the reverse complement.
TCCCGCGACAGGCCCGCCGCACGTGCGACCTTGCTCATCCCTTGGGCACGCGCGATATCGCCCAGCGCCTTGGCGATGAATGCCGAATCGCCGTCGCTTTCTTCGATGCATGCATCGAGATAGGCCGCCATTTCCTTCGGTGTATGAAGGTGTTCGGCCACATCAAATGCTTCGAGTTCAACTTTCTTCTTGATAGCCATGATGGGACAGCTCCAGTACTTCGGTATTGAGTCGTTTCGCCTACAACCAGTTCGATGCTCGCAGGGCACGCGCAATCTCCTTGGCCTTCTCTATATCGCGCTGTTGCGAACCCTTGTCGCCTCCGACCAGAAGAATCACCAACTGCCTGCCCCGCTGGGTGTAGTACACGCGGTAACCGGGTCCTGCATCGATACGCAATTCAGAAACGCCATCCGCCAGATAGCGGTGATCACCAGGATGGCCTTCAGCGAGCCGACCGATACGGGCCAGGATGCGAGCGCGTGCGGTTACGTCCTTGAGAGCGTCAATCCATGTCGCGAACTGACGGGTACGCTGGATCTTCATGGAGAAATGTAGCCTACTGGCTACATACTTTCAACAATCAGGTTCAACAATCAGGATCGCGCGCAGGGAAGTGCAGAGCGACGCATCACACGCCGCGAGGGAGAACAGCGGAGAAGGAAGGAGGGGGGGCGGGATCGGCGCCCGACTGGCCAACGCGCAGCCGCTGCAAAAAGAGATTGGCAGATGCCCATTGGTGCCGCTTATCCGAATCGAACGGATGACCTACTGTTTACAAGACAGTTGCACTTAGGCCTGGAATCAGTGACTTAGGCTGTTTCTTTTTCCCGGAGGTATGTCGTGGAACGCCCGCCCTTGCTATGGTCGGGGGTCAATTTTCCCGGTGCTTGAGCACCCTCCCACCGTGGTGACGGGACGGATGGACGACGAGCTCCGGCCAATGCTGATGGCGCCCCGCCACACCCAGCCGAAGGGCGGATCAATGGTCGACCTGGCTAACCCGCTCGCCCACGCGATCCTGCGCCGCGAGCGGACCTGGCCGACGTGTCGTGCGACCGCCCTTGCATCTTCCATCCACATCTCAGCATTGACACACCCCTGCCCCGGCTACTGCTTGTCCAGCTTCCGTCGCCTGGCTCAATCCAATGCAGGCCTTGCCTCGGCCAGGTGCTGGGACATGGCCCCACGCCACTTCAAGGTCAATCAGGGTCGGCCCTCATTTGAGCAGCTAGGCGCGGGAGTGTTTCAGTGATCGCCGGGGGGATCAACCCGCGAGACCGTCAAGCGGATCGATACCCTGTCAACAGCAATAGGAAGGTCGCGTGGCCACGCCCCATAGCTTGGGCAAACGCTGTATAGCCTCAGCCCAGACCTCACCAGAGAAAGTGGCTACCCCGTTTACAGCCATGCATTGGCTAGGACCCATTTGACCACCAGATCCGTGCTATTCGTGCCGTTGTTGAAATCCACAGAACCGCGTAATTTGGACTATTGGAAGCCAAGGCGGCGAAGTAGCCCTCAGGCTTATACAACCAAAGGACGATCTAATGACCTATCTTCCCGGACTGATGCCGTACGTGCGCTCGGGTACGACCGAGGGTGATCTGAATTACCTGAAGGACGTTTTCGTTACTCCTGCCCAGCTGGCAGACGTATGCAGCATTGAACCTGGCAGCATGCGTGTACTCGTTGGCAACAAGGGCGCGGGAAAGTCAGCCTTAGTTGAATGGCTCAAGCGCACTGCAATTGACGCGAAGCTTCCTTGTGTCCTGCTTCGCCCTGATCAGCTCGCTGACATGGTCGCGCCAACCTCAAGCGACCTAGCTACCCTCAAAGGATACTTCTACGAAAAGCTTCTCCGTACCGTTGCATCCGAAGTTGGAAGTCAGATCACCTCATACCTTCCGCTCGTTGGCAATCAAGCCACTCTCTACGATCACGCAGTTGCACAGGGAACGACTCGCGGAGACGTGATTACCCGGACGCTTCCACTATTGGCGGCACTATCTCGACCCGCCACAGGGCTGGATGCCGATAAACTGTTTGCCCAAACCAAGAGTAAAATGCCAAATGCTCAACTTCGCGAGGCCTTAAACTCCCACCTTCTGAACAAGACGAAGAGTTCTTTCTTGCTATTGATTGACGACACTGACCAGCTAGCAACACCGGACGACAAAGCCCAACTAAATAAGATCTGGGCGCTTATTTTGGCTGTCCGCAGATTAGCGATGGATTGCAACTCGGTTCGTCCGATAGTCACATTGAGATCTAGCGTTTGGGCGCGACTGAGCTATGAAAGTGCCGGCCAGCGGGACCAGGTAGACCACATACGCCCACTATCCATTCACTTGCGCTCAAGTGACCCGACTATTGTTGAGATCGTGGAGAAGCGCATGCGCACCGCTTCGCTGGCGAATCGCATTCCGATCTTGACACCCTACGGGCCTTACTTTGAAGGCCGTGACGTCCTGCTCCCCGATAGCGATCAGCGCCGATCGTGGCCAGACTTCATCTCAAAATCAGCGCGAGAAAGACCGCGCGATGCGTTGCAACTAATCAAGAGCATGATTGAGGCCGCATTGGACCAAAGTCACCAGAAGATTGGCGACGATGATGCATCGAGAGCAATGCACGTTTATTCTTCAGAACGCGTGGACGACGTTGTTAATGAATACGCGATGGATTGCCCCGCTATCCGTGAAGTCATTGAGTCGTTCTACTCGGGCAACTTCGACATGAGCTTCGAAGAGCTAAGAGAGCATCTGGGGCGCACCTTGGGAGTGACGTCCATCCAGCTCCGAGGCATCTCCATCCAGAACAGGGATGAACACTTGATCCAGCTGCTCGCCCTCCTTCACGAGGTCGGATTCATCAATGCGCGCTTACCTGATAAAACAAAGCCGAAGGGCTTTGACCACAAGAATTTTTCTGATGATCCAAAGTTCGTCAGGTACTCAAACTGGAACAATTTGCAGGCGTCCAATTGGGAAATCCATCCGGCGTTCCGTAGCCATTTGATCAACATTCGGATTGCGAAAGAGAAGCGCCGCTGAAGGTGATAAACAGGCTGGGTTACCGATCGACGACGACTGGCAGTCCCAATCGCCGTCGACGGCTTCTATCCGGGCAATTTGGAGACTGAGATGTTGGAGTGGGTGAACGGTTGCGTGCTGATTGCGAATATAGTGGCACACAACTCGGTTGAGGGGATTTCCAACGCAGGCTCAGGTTGGCTGCAGACCTACGGGCAACTCGTTGGTGTAGCGATCGGTACCATCCTTACCGGCGTGGTAGCGGTTTCGCTTGCTGTGATGAATAACCGCAGCAGCGATCACAGGTTGCGAATGCAGCAGACCCACGATCTGCAGCGCGAGAACCAACGCGTTACGCGAGAACGCCTTGAGGAGCTGTACGTACTGGCAGGCCACTGGACGGCAGGCCTCGCACAGTTCAACATTCTGGGATTGCGCCTCGCGAAAGGCATGCTCACCTATAAGCAGTACGTCGACCTTCAGCTGCAACAGGGCGAGAAGTCCAAGGTGGAGCTATCCCGCATGGAGCTTCTGCGTGACGTGTATGGGTCTCCAGCGCTGATCGAAGCAGCGGCGGCAGTTAAGGCGGCCCAGAACGCTTGGAACTCTCGATTCCACCCCATTGAGTTGATTGCACAGCGCCCTGACAGGTTTCGTGAGGTCGTGGTATCCAGGCAGCCGGCAAGCGAAGCGGAGTATGCGGAGCTCGACCAGCTGGCTGGCGAAGTCGGTAGCAGGAGCCGCGCGCTACTTGCAGCTATTGCTACCCAGGTGAAGAGCTAGCGCTTATCCCATCCAGCCGAACGGCGGCGCGGGGTGCAGCTTGGCCAGCCTGTTCGCGCGCACTGCCTCCCGAAACGCCGTAATCCTGCCCACGTACTCGCGCAGGCGGTCCTCGTGCCTGCCCACCCACAACTCAGCAACGGCACGGCCCTGCTCGAAGCTGCTGCAGCGCCATGGACCGCCTGGCCCTTGCCGCTGCCGGTCCAGCGTTGCCACCCAGCTTCTGTCGTCCACGCGCTGCGATAGCCCTACAGCCCACACACCCGCACAAGCGATCACTGACGGCCACGTGACCGAGGCCATGCGCCAGCTGTACGACCATTCCGTGCCAGTGGTCAAAGCAGCCGTGAAACCAAGAAAGAGCCGCTAATAATTTTTCCCGGTAATTTTCCGGGTAGACGCAGAAAGGCCAGCGCCCCGCGCTGGCCTTTTTCTCGTTGAAACCCCTATTTTTAAGGCGTTTCGGCGATTCTCTTATGGTGCCGCTTATCCGAATCGAACGGATGACCTACTGTTTACAAGACAGTTGCTCTACCAACTGAGCTAAAGCGGCATGGGTGGATCACCGGCGGCAGCGCCGCGGTCCGGGGATTCTAGCGCAACCGCGTGCATTCCAGCGACCGGCTCTGTGCCGCCCCGCTGCGCTGCTGGGCCTGGGCCGGCTGCGTGCCTGCCGCCAGCTGCCCTTCCAGCCACCACTGGCCGGCGTCGCCGCTGGCGACAAGGCGCGGCTGGAAGCCGGCGGCCTGCACCGCCGCCATGCGCCGCTCGGCGCCTTCGCGGTTGCGGTACTGGCCCAGCGCCACGGCGTTGGCCTCCTCGCCTTGGCTGATGATGTAGTAGTCGCTCAGGCCAGCGGCGACGATGCGTTTCACGGTGGCCTGGGCTTCTTCGCGGTTGGCGGCGGCCGGCAGCATCACCCGGTAACGGGCACTGCCGCTGGCAGCGGGCTGTTCGCGCAGGCGCACCTGGCTGAGCAGCGTGCTGGCCTTGCCTTGCGCATTGGTCGCGGCGGCGCGGTCGGCGAACGGGCCCAGCGCGATGCAGCGCGGCGGTTCGGCAGCCACGGGCGGGGCTACGGGCTTTTCCGGCGCCGGGGTCGGTGCAGGCGGTGTTGCCGGCTTGGCAGCGGCAGCAACCGGCGTAGCCTCAGCCGCCTGCGGCTTGGCAATCTCCGGCTTGGCCGGGGCGGCGAGCGCCGGCGTTACAGCCACGGCCGTCTTCTCCGCCGGTTCGCGCTCCATCAACGGCGCGGTCGGCGCGGCGGCCGTGGCTTCGGCGGCCGCCGCGGCATCCACGCCACCGGGCACCCAGCGCAGCTCGGCCACGCCGGCGGGTTGCGGCGGCGGCGCAGGCTTCTGCGGTGCATCGCGCAGCAGCCACCAGCAGGCGACGCCAAGATTGAGGATGGCCAGTACGACGATCAGGGCACGGGTCAGCATGCGCGGATACTAGCCTGCGGGCTGGTGCACCGCCCAGCGGGCGAGGCCATCCAGCACCAGCGAGGGGTGGTAGTCGGCGCCAGGCAGCAACGGCATCAGCGCCGGTGCGCCGCCACCATGCACCAGCAGCGAGGGCGCAACGCCCAGCAGCGTGTGCGCCTGCTGTGCGCTGCGTTCGATCAGTGCCACGGCCGCACCATCGCAGCCGGAGGCGAGCGCGTCGGCGGTGTCGTTGGCGAATTCGCTGTAGTCACCGCCGGTAGCCGGCAGCTGCACCGCGCGGGCATGCAGTGCTTCGCGCATGGTGGTGGGCGATGCGGAAATGCGGCCACCGTGGTGCTGGCCGTCGGCGTCGAGCAGATCGATCGTCAGTGCGGTGCCCACCCCGACCACCAGCACCGGGCGCTGCGCCTTGGCCGCGGCCAGCAGGGCCAGGAAGCGGTCCACACCGAATTTTTCGGGCTTGGCATAGGCAATGCGCACACCGGCGCATTCGGCGCTGGTACGCACCACGTGCACGTGCTCGAAGCGACGCTGCAGCTGGTCCAGCATGGCGCTGGTCAGCGACGGTGCGGCCACGCTGGCGACGAACGCGGTGGTGCCGCTGGGCAGGCTGTGCGGCGGCTGTCCGGCCATGCCTTCGGCGCCATGCGCCCAGGCCTGCACGTCACCGGCACGGTCACCCTGCAACGGCGCGAACTTGAAGCGCGAGTTGCCGAGGTCGAACAACCAATCGCTCATGCCGCCCTCACGCTGACTTCGCCGGCGTGCAGCAGGCGCTCACGGCCATCGATGCGCACGCGCAACGCGCCGTCATCGGCCAGGCCGAGTGCGGTGCCATGCTGCCACTGCCCTTCCAGTTCCACCCGTACTTCGCGGCCGGCCAGCATGTCGAAGGCGGCGTAGCGCGGCAGGAACGGAGCAAGACCTTCACGATCGAATTCCTCCAGCGCCGGCAGCAGGCGCGCCAGCACGGCGGCAACGACCACGTTTCGATCCACTGGCTTGCCAGCCAACGTGTCCAGGTCCACCCACGGCTGGCTGATCTGCTCGGCGAACGACGGCGGCATGTGCGTGTTGATGCCGATGCCGATCACCGCGCGCGCCGGGCCGGCGTATTCGCCACCGCCTTCTGCGAGCAGGCCGACCAGCTTGCGCTTGCCATCGACGATCAGGTCATTCGGCCACTTCAGCTGCGCCTGGGTGTAGCCCAGGTCGTGCAGCGCTTCGGCCACGGCGATGCCGGCCACCAGGCTCAGCCCGGCCAGGCGACCGAGGCCACCGGAAAACAGCCGCAGCACCGACAGGTAGATATGCGCGGCCAGCGGCGACGCCCACGTACGGCCGCGACGGCCGCGGCCGCCGGTCTGGCGCTCGGCCAGCAGGACGCTCACCCCGCGCTGGGGCGCGCTGCAACGCAGCAATTCGGCGTTGGTCGAGTCCACTGTCCAAGCGACCTGCAGGTCGTGCAGCAGGGCCTGGACGTCGGCGGGCAGGCCGGCACGGATCGCATCCGGGTCCAGCAGGTCGACCGGGCGGGTCAGGCCATAGCCCTCGCCAGCGCGGCCCTCGATGTCTACACCGGCGGCTCTAAGTCCTTGAATACGCTTCCAAATGGCCGCCCGGGTCTGGCCCAGCTCACGGGCCAGGGCGTCGCCGGAGAGGCGACCGGCAGCGAGTTTGGCCAGCAATTGGCGGTCGTCCACGGCAGCTTCCACGAAGTCAGGAAGGAATTATGCGGGAAAGCCGCCAGCGGCGCCCGCCACGCTGGGTTTCGCGGGGGCTTCCAACGGGGCGCCGGGTTCGGGCTAGAATCGGGAACTCACCTTCCCTTAACGTGGATGTCGTCAATGCGCCGTTATGCCCATTGCCTGATCCTGCTGACGATGCCCTTCGCGGCGTCTGCGACGGCAGCGCTGGACGACAGCCGCGGCGCCTGCGTGTCCTCCAACGGCGATGCCGCTTCGCAGCGTGCACCGACCGCGACCGCTTCGGCCGCCACCACCAAGCCGGCACCGGTCCGCCCGGCAGCCAGCACCAGCACGGGCGGCGGTGGCAGCGATGACGACGTGCTGCAGCGCATCCGCGCACCGAAGTGGCACAGCTACCTGCCGGGAATGTTCCGCTGATCAAGTCGTTGCTGCAGTGGCTGCGGCCTGCGCCGCGGCCGATCGACGATGTACTGTGGGATGAGGCCTGCCGCCGTGCGGCTTGGATGCACGGTCTGGACGACGATCGCCGCGCGCGATTGCGCCTGCTGGCCACGCGCTTCCTGCACGAGAAGACCATTACCCCGATCGGCGAGCTGCAGCTGGAGGCCGGCGATGGCGTGCTGCTGGCGGCACTGTGCTGCCTGCCGCTGCTGGAGTTCGGCGAGGTGGGTCTGGAAGGCTGGTCGCAGCTGATCGTCTACCCCGATGCATTCCGCGTACATCGCAGCCACATGGATGCGGCCGGCGTACTGCATGAGTGGGATGACGAACTGATTGGCGAGTCGTGGGACAGCGGTCCGTTGATCCTGTCGTGGGCCGATGTGCAGGCCGACCTGGCGACGCCGCACGAGGGCTACTGCGTGGCGGTGCACGAGATGGTGCACAAGCTGGATGCGCTGGATGGCGCGATGGACGGCACGCCGCCACTGCCGCGCGAGTGGCAGCGCGAGTGGGCAGCCACCTTCCAGCGTTCCTACGACGCCTTCTGCGCGCAGGTGGATGTCGGCGAGGAGACGTTGATCGACCCGTACGCGGCCGAGGCGCCGGAAGAGTTCTTCGCGGTGGCCAGCGAGTATCACTTCTCGGCACCGGATCTGCTGCAGCAGGCGTTGCCGGAAGTGGCCGCGCAGCTGCAGCGGTTCTACGGCGAGCCGCCGAAGATCGAAACACGGTAGTGCCGGCCGCTGGCCGGCAACCCGGTAATGCCACCGAAGATCATGAAGTTGCCGGCCAGCGGCCGGCACTACCGGACTACGCACGCGCTGTTGCGTCAGGCGATGTCCGGCGGACGGGAACGCGCGGCTGCGGCGGTTCCATGGCGAGCCGCCAAAGATCGAAACACGGTAGTGCCGGTCGCTGGCCGGCAACCTGGCAATGCCACCGAAGATCATGAGGGTGCCGGCCAGCGGCCGGCACTACCGGATTACGCACGCGTTATTGCGTCAGGCGATGCCCGGCGGACGGGAACGCGTGGCTGCGGCGGTTCTACGGCGAGCCGCAAAGGATCGAAACACGGTAGTGCCGGCCGCTGGCCGGCGACCTGGCAATGCCACCGAAGGTCATGAGGGTGCCGGCCAGCGGCCGGCACTACCGGATTACACACGCGTTATTACGTCAGGCGATGTCCGGCGGACGGGAACGCGCGGCTGCGGCGGTTCCATGGCGAGCCGCTGACGATCGAAACACGGTAGTGCCGGCCGCTGGCCGGCAACCTGGCAATGCCACCGAAGATCATGGGGGTGCCGACCAGCGGCCGGCACTACCGGAATACCACGCGCTGTTGCGTCAGGCGATGCCCGGCGGACGGGAACGCGTGGCTGCGGCGGTTCTACGGCGAGCCGCAAAGGATCGAAACACGGTAGTGCCGGCCGCTGGCCGGCGACCTGGCAATGCCACCGAAGGTCATGAGGGTGCCGGCCAGCGGCCGGCACTACCGGATTACACACGCGTTATTACGTCAGGCGATGCCCGGCGGACGGGAACGCGTGGCTGCGGCGGTGCTACGGCGAGCCGCCAAAGTTCGAAACACGGTAGTGCCGGCCGCTGGCCGGCAACCCGGTAATGCCACCGAAGATCATGAAGTTGCCGGCCAGCGGCCGGCACTACCGATTGCGAAGGTTTACGGCCCCGGCGGCAAACGCACTTCGAAACGGGCGCCGCCCAGTTCGCTGGAACGGCCTACGGCCAGTTCGCCGCGGTAATCCTTGATCAGGTCCTGCACGATCGACAGGCCGATGCCGTGGCCCTGCACGCGCTCGTCGCCACGCACGCCACGCTGCAGCACCTTGCCGATGTCGTCCGGGGCAATGCCCGGGCCATCGTCGTCCACCGCCAGCAGCAGGCCTGCGCGGCGCGCGTTCGGTGCCGGCAGCGGCTGCGCGGTCAGCAGCACGCGGCGGTTGGCCCACTTGAAGGCGTTTTCCAGCAGGTTGCCAAGCAGTTCCTGCAGATCGCCCGGTTCGCCGTGGAAGCGCGCGGCCGGATCGATGTCGAACTCGCACAACACGCCCTTGGAGGCGTAGACCTTCTCCAGGCCACGTACGATTTCCTCGGCGTTGGACTCGATCGGAAGCGGCGCGGAGAACAGCTTGTGGCCCGACGACGCAGCACGCGCCAGCTGGTACGAAACCAGGTTGTTCATGCGCTGCAGCTGCACGTCCAGCTCTTCGCGCAGCGCGCCATCGCCCGCGCCGCTGTCCATCTGCGTGCGCAGCACCGCAATGGGCGTCTTCAGGCTGTGTGCCAGATCGGCCAGGGTGTTGCGCTGGCGCTCGAGGTTCTCGCGCTCGCTTTCAATGAAGGCGTTGATGCTGTCGGTCAGGGGTTCCAGCTCGCGCGGGTGGCGCTCGCTCATGCGCTCGGTCTCGCCGCGCTGCACCTTGGTCAGCTCGGTGATCACCCGGCGCAGCGGACGCAGGCTCCACTGCAGGATGACGGTCTGCAGCAGCAGCAGGATCAGGCCGATGCCGCCCAGGTAGAACCAGACACGGCCGCGGAACACGCGCAGCTGCGCACCCAGCGCGCGCGAGTCTTCCATTACATAGATGGTGTACGGGAATTCGGTGGCCGGGTCGGCGTCGGCGTCCCACACCAGGCCCAGGCCATAGCGGTACACCGAGCCCTGGCTGCCGTCGATCTGGATCATCGGCAGCGGGCCTTCGAACACTTCCTGGCGTGGCGCCAGCAGGCCGCCGCCGACGGTGGGCAGCATCGGGCCTTCGGCGGACATCGAATTGCCCTTGCCGTGCGGCATCACCACCTGCAGGTACAGGCCACTGCCCGGCACGTCGAAGCGCGAATCCGGCGGCTGCTCGCGGATGTACAGCGAGCGGTCGCGGGTAAAGTCGATGCCGGCCGCGTACGCGGTGGCGTAGTTCTTCAGGCGCTCACGCAGGTTCGCCTTTGCCGTATCGGCGAAGGCGGCGTCGAGTGCGTAACCGGCCAGGGCCAGGAACGCGACCAGGCCCACGGACGCGGCAAGCATCTGGCGCGCCTGCAGGGAGCGCGGCCGCCAGCGTCGGAAGAACCACAGACGGCCGGACATCATGGTCTCGCCAGGCTGAGCCGGCTCAGCCCTCGTTGCGCGGAATCGCGAAACGGTAGCCGCGGCCGCGCACGGTCTCGATCGGCTTCAGTTCGCCATCCGGGTCCAGCTTCTTGCGCAGGCGGCCGATGAACACTTCCAGCACGTTCGAGTCGCGGTCGAAGTCCTGCTGGTAGATGTGCTCGGTGAGGTCGGCCTTGGAGACCAGTTCACCGGCGTGCATCATCAGGTACTCCAGCACCTTGTATTCGTAGCTGGTCAGGTCGACATTGCTGCCGGCCACGCTGACGGTCTGCGCAGCCAGGTCCAGGGCGACCGGGCCGCATTCCAGGGTCGGCTTGCTCCAGCCGGCGGCGCGGCGCAGCAGCGCGTTGACGCGGGCCAGCAGCTCTTCGACGTGGAACGGCTTGACCAGGTAGTCGTCGGCGCCCTGCTTCAGGCCTTCGACCTTGTCCTGCCAGCTCGAACGCGCGGTCAGGATCAGCACCGGGAACTTCTTGCCTTCGTCACGCAGGGCCTTGATCAGCTCCATGCCCGACATCTTGGGCAGGCCGAGGTCGATGATGCCGACATCGAACGGAACTTCGCGCCCCATGTAGAGGCCTTCCTCGCCGTCCTGCGCAGCATCGACGGCAAAGCCTTCGCGCTTGAGCCGGGCTGCCAGGGTCTCACGCAGCGGGGCTTCGTCTTCGACCAGAAGGATACGCATGAACTCTCCCTAGTGTCCTGGGTGTGGCCCGGAGGCCTGTGGGGTACGGGTTGATAGCGACAACTATCCCTGTTCAGGGGTTATCGCCGCGTAGTGATGACATATCCGACCGCGGCGTGCGCGGCTGTGAACGCGACGGTGCGGGGTCGTCCATGTAGCGGACCCGGCCCCGGTCGTCCATGTACTTCACCCGGTTGATGTCACGCCCATCGAACGGCACGCGCTCGGCGCCGAGGATGTGGCCGCCGGTGGTGCGCTGCACGCGGCGCACGGCATCGGACAGCGAGCGCTCGTCGCCACGGCCACCGCGCTCGCCCCGCTCCATCATCTCCGCGCGCCCCTGATCGCCACGCGGCGGCTGTTGCGCCAGCGCCGAAGACAGCGGCGCAGCCGCCAGCACCACGCAGGTGGCCAGGGCAATGCGGCGATGGAAGGGAGCGGAAGACATCGATGCGATCCTAGCCGAGCACGGCGATTCGTTCAAAAGTCGTAAATCCGGGAGCCGGGTTCGGGACCCGGCGCTTTACAAATCCTTTGCAAATTCTTGGTTTGGGGCAGTGAATCCGGTCTGAACTTTTCCGGCCCTGCGCTCGCGTCGTTCATCTAGGTGAACATTCGGGACGAATCGCCGCCCCTTGTCAAGTCAGGACTGTGACCGACGTCACGCTGCGGTGCGATCAGCTTCGCGTTCGGTGACCGCCAAGGCCTGTTCGATCAGGCTCCAGCCGGCGCCCGGGCGGTGTGCGCCCTCGCTCAGCACCTGGCGGAATGCGCGACCACCGGGCTGGCCATGGAACAGGCCGAGCAGGTGGCGGGTGATGTGCTTCAGCGCCAGGCCTTCGCCCAGCCGCGCCTCGATGTAGGGGCGCATCGCGCGCAGCAGGTCACCACGTGCCTGTAGCGGGGCGCCGGTGTGCAGCGCCTCCAGCTGATGCAGCAGATAGGGGTCGTGATAGGCCGCCCGGCCCAGCATCACGCCATCGACGTGCGCGGCCTGCGCCTGTACTGCCTCGATGCTGGCCAGGCCACCGTTGATCACCACCGGCAGTGCCGGGCGCTCCTGCTTCAGGCGGTAGGCCCAGTCGTACTTCAGCGGCGGAACCTCGCGGTTCTCCTTCGGCGACAGGCCCTTCAGCCACGCGTTGCGCGCATGCACCACCACCATCGCCGCACCAGCGGCGACCTGGCGGTCGACGAAGCTGGCAAACACGTCGTAGTCGTTGTCCTCATCCACGCCCAGGCGGCACTTCACCGTTACCGGGATGTCGACCGCATCGACCATGGCCGCCACGCACTCGGCCACCAGTACCGGCTCGCGCATCAGGCAGGCGCCGAAACGCCCGGCCTGCACGCGGTCGGACGGGCAGCCGCAGTTGAGGTTGACCTCGTCGTATCCCCACTCGGCGGCAATGCGCGCAGCCTGCGCCAGCAGGGCCGGATCGCTGCCGCCCAGCTGCAGCGCCAGCGGCTGTTCGCTGCGGTCGAAGCCGAGCAGGCGCTCGCGGTCGCCGTGGATGACCGCGTTGGCGTGCACCATCTCCGTGTACAGGCGTGCACCCGGCGCCAGCACGCGATGGAACACGCGGCAATGGCGGTCGGTCCAGTCCATCATCGGGGCAACGGACAGGCGCAGGGAATCAGCGTAACGGGCGGTGGCGGACGTCATCGGGGTGTTGATCGTGGAGACTGGCATTGCCAGTGAGATCAATAGTTTACACCGCTCGGCTGAATGGCGGCGGCTGGCGCCCGGATAACGCTGCAGCGCCCGGGCCCAAGGGCCGTCCACAAGCGGGGCGGCGCCAACCCACAATGACGGGCAACCGGTCACAGTTGTCGCGATTCGTTGACGACGACGAAATATTGACGCCGTTATAGTCCGTCGCTCGCAATGGATTGGACGTGTGGAGCAGATGATGCAGCACAAGCGTTTGAGCAGGACCCTCGCCACCGCGCTGGCGGTTGCCGTACTGGCCATCGGCACGGCAACCGCAGCACCGGCTGCCACCGGGCTGAGCCCGACCTTCACCACCTGCCGTGACAGGGCACAGGGTGCGATCGAGCAGGCCGCCTGCCTGACCTCGGAAAGCGCACGCCAGGACCAGCGCCTGAACCAGGCCTACCGCCAGCTGCAGGCAAAGCTGAGTGGCGCAAAGAAGACCAAGCTGGTGAATGCCCAGCGCGCGTGGCTGCAGTCGCGCAGCCGCGATAGCGAACTGGATACCGCGCTGTACGACGATTCGCAGCCCGGCAACCTGCAGGGCGAGCTGAACGATGTGATGCGCCTGAGCGCGCGTGCCGACCAGCTGCAGAAGTATCTGCAGCTGCTGGACTGACCCTTGAGGGGCAGACCCTCTGACTGCACAAGGATGTAAGACATGCCAACCAACATCGATACCCATGATCTCGATGCCACCTCCGGCGCCGTGTATTTCGCCGTCGGCCGTGGTACCGAAGGGGGTCCCGCCTCCTACCATCTGGCCATCGCCGGCATCACCCAGGGCGTGACCGAACCGCACTGGGGCACGGTGAACAAAGTCGCGCAGAACAGCGGTTACAGCCTGGGCGCGATCCAGGTCGACTTCGGCCAGCGCGGCGAGTGGGCGCTGGGCGCCATCGACGGCCACGCACTGAAGGCGGGCGAGACGACCTATGTCGACGCCGTGATCGATCAGGCCAGCACCTATGCCAAGGCGCACAACCTGCCCTTCACCCAGGACCACGCCGACCTGCGCCGCGACCTGCTCAGCCACGGCAATGGCCTGAGCGGGCGCAGCTCGATCCAGTTCATCGATACCAACACGCGCGACAGCATCAACGCCTGGGCCGGTTCGGCCGAGGGCAAGCAGTGGATCCACGCGAACATCGACTACCCGCAGGTGCGCAACGCCACCCGGATCGGCATGGCGATGGTGGACGCACACGGCAGCGGCATCGCCGAGGAAAACCGCTTCGAAGCGATCAGCCTGATCGCCAAGACCGCCAACCAGTTGCCCAGCCAGCTGCCCAAGCTGCAGAAGGTGCTGGAAGAAGGCGGTGACTACGAGGCGCTGCGCGCGAAGGCCGGGCAGATCCGCGAGACCTACCAGTACTTCGACGCGCCCAAGGCCGGCGACATCGCCGTGCGCTACGAAAATGCCTACGCCAACAACAAGGACGCAATGGACCGCGCCCATGCCAAGGTCAGCAGCCGCGACTACTCGCCCGCCGGTGAGCACAACGATGCGGACATCAAGGTGGCGCTGGACCAGATCGGCGCACCGCGCCAGCAAGCCGGTTCGCAGACGTTGAAGGAAGGGTCCAGCGGCCGTGACGTGCTGAAGCTGGAGAGCAATCTGGTCACGCTGGGCTATGCCAGTGCTGGCGGCCAGCAGACGCTGAATCCGGACCGGCGCTTCGATGCCACCACCCGCAAGGCGGTGGAAGACTTCCAGCGCGCACACAACCTGGACCCGGTGGACGGCAAGGCCGGGCCAGCCACGCTGGCCGCGATCGACCGCGACGCGCGCGAACTCCAGGGCAACCTGGCCGCGCTGGGGCTGACCGACGCCAAGGGCCAGGCCATCGGCAGCGATGGCTATCTGGGCGGTGGCAGCCGCCATGCGATCAACGCTTTCCAGCAGCAGCATGGCCTGCCTGCGACCGGCATTGCCGATGCGGAAACCCGCCAGGCGCTGGCCAATGAAGTGCAGCAGCGTGCGCAGGCACAGGGCAGCACCCCGGAACAGCAGACCGCGGCCGAGCCTGCGCGCGAGACGGTGTACCCGATGTCCGACCCGCGCAGCCCGCAGAACTGGCTGTACACCGAGACCCTGGTGCAGGTGAAGTTCGCCGAGGAAGCGCGTGGCCTGCCCTCCGGCGAGCACAGCGAGAAGCTGGCCGCTGCGCTTACCGTGGAAGCTGCACGTGCCGGCCTGTACCGGGTTGATCGCGTTGAACTGAACCAGGATGGCTCGATGGCGCGCGCGGTGCAGGCCAATGCACTGCACGACGAAAGCGCGTTGAACCGCAATACCGCGCCGGTATCGACGGCGGACGCGATGCGCCAGAGCGTGCAGGAAAACAGCGAGCGGGCATTGCAGGTGAGCGATCAGCAGCGCGAGCAGCAGAAGATCGACCAGCAGACCCAGCAGCACGGCCCGCGGGCCATGATGGCGTGAGGAATGCAGGCCCACGGGCCTGCTGTCGTCATTCGCGCCCGCCCCCGTCGTCGGCCTGATGCAGACCAGCGGGGTCGAGCACGGTGCGTCGATGATCGTCGCGGATGCCGATTGAACCTTGTATCCTTATGGATACGATGGATGAATGGCGATTCTCCAGGCAACAGAGACGTTCACGCGCGGGCTGCGCAGGCTCAATAACAGCGGAACCCGAGCCGTGATCGTGGAACGCCTGCAGCGTGTCGCCGCGGTCTCGAGGGAGATGTTCGATCGGTGGGTCATGGCGTGAGCGAACTGCGTATCAACCATGGACCGGGACATCGCGTGTATTTCACACGCCACGGGAGATCCATCGTCGTGCTACTGCACGGTGGCGACAGGTCGAGCCAGCGTCGCGGTATCGAAAAAGCGGTCAGGCTCGCGGAGTTGCTGTAGCCACCATTTGATTCCATGCCGTTCCCCGGACTCTCCCCATGAGCAAGCTGAAGACGATTCCCTTCGATCCCGCAGACTATCTGGACGATGACGTCGCAATCGCCGCCTATCTGAGCGAGGCCTTGGCAGCAGGTGATGCGGGCCACTTCCAGGAGGCACTCGGAACAGTGGCGCGCGCCCGCGGCATGGGCGGCGTTGCCGAGGTCTCCGGTCTTGGACGCGAGAGCCTGTACAAGGCGCTGCGTCCGGGAGCACACCCACGCTTCGATACCGTGCAGCGGGTACTGTCAGCGCTCGGGGTGCATCTCATCGTGCAGGCCGACAAGCCACCCGCTGGCACCGCATGATCGCTGCCACTGCGCCCGCCGGGCATGACCCGGCGCTACCAGCATGCCCTACGCGATCAATGTCCCCCGCGCGTGCCACCCACCTGTTCGATGAGGGTCTGGCTGGCGGCATTCAGCCCCGCCACCGTCACCTCCGCTCCATGTGCGGCCAGCTTTCCCTGCGCGCGTTCCAATGCGGCCACGGCAGTCAGGTCCCACAGGTGCGCATCGCGCAGATCAATCTGCACCTTCGGCGCCACGTGCTGGTAGTCGAACGCCGCACCCAACTGCCCCGCCGAAGCGAAGAACACCTGCCCACGCACGCGATAGACCTGCGTGTCACCGGCATCGTCGCGCTGCACGTCCAGCATGCGGCCGACCTTGCGCGCGAAGAACAGGGCCGACAGCAGCACGCCACTGAGCACGCCCTTGGCCAGATCGTGGGTAGCCACGGTGACCACCACGGTCAGCAGCATCACCGCAGACGAGCTGCGCGGATGCGTGCGCAGGTCGCGCAGCGAGCGCCAGCTGAAAGTGCCGATGCTGACCATGATCATCACCGCCACCAGCGCGGCCATCGGGATCTGCCGCACCAGGTCGCTGCCGTACACCACCAGTACCAGCAGGAACACACCGGCCACCAGGCAGGACAGGCGGCCGCGGCCACCGGAGGTCACGTTGATCACCGACTGGCCGATCATCGCGCAGCCGGCCATGCCACCGAGGAAGCCGGTGACCGTGTTCGCCACGCCCTGGCCGACGCATTCGCGGTTGCGCTCGCTGGGCGTCTCGGCGATGTCCTCGACGATCTGCAGGGTCATCATCGATTCGAGCAGGCCGACCACGGCCAGCGTGGCCGACACCGGCAGCAGGATGCGCAGCGTTTCCCAGGTGAGGGGCACATCGGGGATTAGGAAGTGCGGCAGGCTGTCGGGCAGCTGGCCCATGTCACCGACGCTGCGCACGTCCACGCCGAAGCCGATCACCACGGCGGTAAGCACCACAATGGCCACCAGCGGCGACGGCACCGCGCGGGTGAGGCGCGGCAGCAGGTAGATGATCGCCAGCGCGGCGGCGCACAGCACGTACACAGTCGGGCCGCGGCCAATCAGTTCCGGCATCTGTGCCAGGAAGATCAGGATCGCCAGCGCGTTGACGAAGCCGGTGATGACCGAGCGCGAGACGAAGCGCATCAACGAGCCGAGCTTGAACACGCCGGCCAGCACCTGCAGCAGGCCGGCCAGGATGCTGGCGGCGAACAGGTACTGCAGGCCATGGTCCTTGACCAGGTCGACCATCACCAGTGCCATTGCACCGGTGGCGGCGGAGATCATGCCGGGGCGGCCGCCAGCGATGGCGGTGATGACGGCAATGGAGAACGCGGCATACAGGCCGACCTTGGGGTCGACGCCGGCGATGAGCGAGAAGGCGATGGCCTCGGGAATCAGGGCAAGGGCGACGACGATGCCGGACAGCAGGTCGCCACGGATGTTGCCGAGCCATTGCTGGCGCAGGGGGTAGGACGTTTGCATGGGAAAACTCCGCGCGCAGGCGGGCGTGGCCGCATGGCGCTGCAGTGGAAAGACACGGGTTCCTGAGCCGGGCGGGCCGGCTGCCGATGTGCGGCAAGGGTCAGGGTGGCGTGATCACTGCAGGCGGGCGTCGGTACGTGGGAGGGACGCAGTCTACGGCACAGAGCTGCCCAGGGACAGCATCGGCAGGCCGCAACGGCAGCGAAGCATGCCGCCGCTCTACAATCGGGCCATGGCCACCCACCGCCCGCAGTTCTTCGACCCCGCCACCGAACAGGGCGTGCTGCGCCTGTCGATCGCCGCCTCGCTGCTGCTGGCCGCCGCCGCAGTGGTATTCGGCCTGCTGGCCAATTCCTCGCTGATCATCTTCGATGGCATCTACGGCCTGATCGACGTGGTGATGACCTGGCTGTCGCTGCTGGTGGCACGCCTGATCGCGCTGTCCACCCAGACCGATGCGTTGCAGTCGCGGCTCAACCAGCGCTTCACCATGGGTTTCTGGCACCTTGAGCCGATCGTGCTGGGGGTCAGCGGCACGCTGATGATCGGTGCGGCACTGTATGCCCTGGTCAATGCGGTGGATGCACTGATGTCCGGGGGCCGCCACATTGCGCTGGGCCCGGCCATCGCCTTCGCCGGGCTGTCCATCGTCGGCGAAGGCGCACTGGCCTGGTTCATCCTGCGCGCCAACCGCCGCATCGGCTCGGAGTTCATCGCACTGGATGCGAAGAACTGGGTGATCGCGGCCAGCATGTCGGCCTGCTACCTGCTGGCCTTCCTCGGCGGCGTGCTGGTGCAGGGCACGTCCTGGGCCTGGGTCGGGCCGTACATCGACCCGGCCATCCTTGCCTTCGTCTGCGTGCTGGTGATGATCGCCCCGCTCGGCACCGTGCGCCGGGCGCTGGCCGGCATCCTGCTGGTCACCCCGCCGGAGCTGCAGGCGCACGTGGATGCCGTGGCACGCGCGATCGTGGCCAAGCATGGCTTCGTCGAGCACCGCAGCTACGTGGCGCAGGTGGGGCGAGGTGAGCAGATCGAGCTGTTCTTCGTGGTGCCGGAAAACGATCCGCCGCGGCCGCTGGTGGAATGGGACCAGCTGCGCGACGAGATCGGCGACGCGCTGGGCGAGGCCTCGCCGGACCGCTGGTTGACCATCATGTTCACCACCGACCGCGAGTGGACGATCTAGGCCACCAGGACGATCGATCAAGTTTTTCGTACGCCCTGCAACCCAACGTACGCGGAAACCGGGCAAAGTACGCTCCAACGCACCACCCACCCACCGACCAGGAGCATCCCGATGTCCATCGAAAAGGTTCTGTACACCGCCCAGGCCACCTCCACCGGCGGCCGTGAAGGCCGTTCCGTCTCCTCCGACAACGTGCTGGACATCCAGCTGTCGACCCCGCGCGAGCTGGGCGGCGCCGGTGGCCCGGGCACCAACCCGGAACAGCTGTTCGCCGCCGGCTATTCGGCCTGCTTCCTGGGCGCGCTGAAGTTCGTGGCCGGCCAGGCCAAGGTCGCGCTGCCGGCCGACACCACCGTGACCGGCAAGGTCGGCATCGGCCAGATCCCGACCGGCTTCGGCATCGAAGCCGAGCTGACCATCAGCGCTCCGGGCGTGCCGCGCGAGCAGCTGGAAGAGCTGGTGCAGAAGGCGCACATCGTGTGCCCGTACTCCAACGCCACCCGCGGCAACATCGACGTGACGCTGATCGTTGCCTGATGGGGTGCTGCCGGCCAGCGGCCGGCACTACCAACGTGAAGAGCAAAAAAATGGGCGGATGCCGGTCGAAACCGAACATCCGCCCATCCCACCTTCGTTGTCCCACAGGGGGCATGAGGTTGCCGGCCAGCGGCCGGCACTACCAGGTCACTTCTCGCTGGTGATGAGCTGCACGACGCTGGAGAAATCCAGCTTGCCGCGGCCGGCCTGGTGGTTCATCGAGTACAGGTTGCGGGCTACTTCGCCCAGCGGAATCGAGGCGCCGACACTCATCGCCGCTTCCACTGCCAGGCCCATGTCCTTCAGCATCAGATCACTGCCGAAGCCGCCGCTGTAACCGCGCGACGCAGGCGCGTTTTCCAGCACGCCCGGCCACGGGTTGCACACTTCGGTGGCCCAGCTGCGGCCGGTGCTGACCGCCATCATCTGCGACAGCACCTTCGGGTCCAGCCCGTGCGCCACGCCAAGGGCGATGGCTTCGCCGGTCACCGCCATGATCACGCCCAGCGCCATGTTATTGCACAGCTTGGCGACTTGGCCGGCGCCGCTGGCGCCGACATGGAAGATGTTCTTGCCCATCGCCTGCAGCACCGGGCGCGCGCGTTCCAGCGCGTCCTCTTCGCCACCGACGATGAAGGTCAGGGTGCCGGCCTGGGCACCGGCGGTACCGCCGGACACCGGTGCGTCGATCATCTGCAGGCCACGTGCGGCAGCGGCTTCGGAGACCTTGCGGGCGCTGGCCGGGGCGATCGTGCTGCAGTCGATGACCAGCGCACCGGCCGGGATCGCGGCAAGGATGCCGTCGTCGCCCAGGTATACGCCTTCTACGTGGCGGCTGGCCGGCAGCATCGAGATCACCACCTCGGCATCGGTCAGGGTGTCGCGCGCCGACGACGCAGCACTGGCACCGGCGTCAACGGCGGCCTGCACCGCGGCCGGGACCAGATCGAACACGCGCACGCTGTGGCCGTTCTTGACCAGATTGGCGGCCATCGGGCCACCCATGTTGCCCAACCCGATGAATGCAATGCGGCTCATGCAAGGCTCCTTTCAACAAGGGGAGTGCCCAGGTCGGCCAGCGGATGCGCGGCATCGGCCCAGGGGGAAGCGAAGAAGGTGTCGGCCCACGCGCCGGTGGCCTCGGCCAGGGTGGCCGGGTTCCACTGCGGATTGCGGTCCTTGTCGATCAGCAGCGCGCGGATGCCTTCGGCGAAATCACCGTGGGCGGCGCAGTGCAGGGCGACGATGTACTCCAGGCGATAGATCGCGGCCAGGTCCTGCCCGGCACTGCGGCGCTGCAGTTCGTACGCCAACCGTGCCGAACCCGGTGCGCCGGCAGCCAGGGTCTTCTGTGCCGCCTGCAGCCAGGCATCGTCGGTCTGCAGCTTGCTGATGCGGTTGATGATCGCGGGCAGGTCATCGCCCTCGCACAGCGCCTCGACCTGCGCGGCATTGGCCAGCAGCGGGCCGGTGGCGGCATCGCTGGCATGCGACTGCAGCAGATGGGTCAGACGTTCGTGGTTGTGTGCGGAATCACTGGACCAGGCCACCTGCAGCAGCGCATCGAACACCGCGCTGCGGCGTTCTTCGGCCACGTGCACGTCGGCCAGGCCGGCGTAGATGGCGTCGCCCGGGTTGAGCAGCGCGCCGGTCAGCGCCAGGAACAGGCCGCCCTTGCCCGGTACGCGCGGCAGCAGCCAGCTGCCACCGACATCGGGGAACAGGCCGACGGTGATTTCGGGGAAGGCCAGCTTGGAGCGCTCGCTGACCACGCGGTGGCTGGCGCCGGACATCAGGCCGATGCCGCCGCCCATCACGATGCCATGGCCCCAGCACAGGATCGGCTTGGCGTAGGTGTGGATGAGATGATCGACGCGGTATTCGACGTCGAAGAACTCGGCGGCGTAGTCGTTCTCGCGGATGTCGCTGCAGCCGGCCTCGCGGAAGGCGACCATGCTCTTGTACAGGCTGTGCAGGTCGCCGCCGGCGCAGAACGCCTTCTCACCGGCACCCTGCAGCACCACCATGGCGATGCCGTCGTCGTCGGCCCAGGCATTCAACTGCTTCAGCAGCAGGTGCGCCATCGGCAGCGAGAAACCATTGAGCGTACGCGGCGCATTGAGCGTGGCGATGCCGATGCGCGCGCCGTTGCCGGCCACGCGCTCCTCGAACAGCACCGGTGCGTCGTCGGCAACGGTGTCGATGCTCATGCGTTCTTCCACTGCGCGGTGCGCTTTTCCAGGAAGGCGGTCACGCCCTCGACCTGGTCGGCGGTGTCGAACAGGTCGACGAAGGCTTCACGCTCGGCCACCAGCGCCGAGGCGTGGGTGCCGGTGCGGGTGGACTGCACCAGGGTCTTGCAGGCGGCGATGCTGGTCGGGCTCTGCTTGCCGGCCTTCTTCGCCCATTCCAGGGCCAGTGCCTTGGCTTCGCCCTTGCCGACCTTTTCTTCGGCCAGGCCAATGCGCAGTGCGGTCTCGGCATTGATGCGCTCGCCCAGCAGGATCATGCGCTTGGCCCAGCCCTCGCCGACCAGGCGCGGCAGGTTCTGGGTGCCACCGGCACACGGCAACAGGCCGACGGTGGCCTCCGGCAGCGCGACCTGGGCGTGGTCTTCAATGATGCGCAGGTCGCAGGCCAGTGCGCATTCCAGGCCACCGCCCATGGCGTAGCCGTTGATCGCGGCGATCGACACGCCACGGAAACCGGACAGCGCTTCGAAGGCTTCACCGAAGCGGCGCGCGGCCTCGCGTGCAGCGGCCTTGTCGCCGGAGGCGAACTGGTTGAGGTCGGCACCGGCGGAGAAGAACTTCTCGCCGTCACCGGTGATCACCAGCGCGTAGATGTCGCGGTCCGCGTTGAGCGCGCCCACCAGGTCGCGCAGCGCCGACAGGCTGTGCACGGTCCAGGTGTGCGCCGGCGGGTTGTTCAGGGTGACCACGGCGGTGTGGCCATCCACCTCCACCTTCAGGCCCACATGCTCCTGGGTACGCCAATCCTTCATCGCAGTTCCTCTTCGGTGTTGAGCAGGTGACGGGCAACGATCACCCGCATGATCTCGTTGGTGCCTTCCAGGATCTGGTGCACGCGGCAGTCACGCAGCAGGCGCTCGATCGGGTACTCGCGGATGTAGCCGTAGCCGCCGTGGATCTGCAGCGCTTCGTTGCAGACGTTGAAACCGGCATCGGTGGCGAAGCGCTTGGCCATCGCGCACCACACGTTGGCGTCGCTGGCACCGGCATCGAGCTTGCGCGCGGCGGTGTGCACCATCTGCCGGGCGGCGACCAGCTGGGTGACCATGTCGGCCAGCTTGAACTGCAGCGCCTGGAACTCGGCCAGCGCCTTGCCGAACTGGCGGCGCTCGCCCATGTAGCGGCGTGCGGCATCCAGCGCACCCTGCGCGGCACCCAGCGAGCAGGCGGCGATGTTGATGCGGCCGCCGTCCAGGCCCTTCATCGCCAGCTTGAATCCGCCGCCTTCCTCTCCCAGAAGGTGGCTGACCGGCACGCGGACGTTTTCGAAGGTGATGCCACGGGTGGGCTGGCTGTTCCAGCCCATCTTCTCTTCCTTGCGGCCGAAGCTGATGCCCGGCAGGTCCGACGGCACCGCAATGGCGCTGACACCGCCGGCACCGGCACCACCGGTGCGAGCCATCACCACCAGCAGCTCGGTGGCACCGGCGCCGGAAATGAAGGCCTTGGAGCCATTCAGCACATAGAAGTCGCCATCGCGCACGGCGGTGGTCTTCAGCGACGCCGCATCGGAACCCGCACCCGGTTCGGTCAGGCAGTACGAGGCCAGCTTGAGGCCCGAGGACAGATCGGTGCCCCACGCATCGCGCAGGGCCGGCTGGCCCCACCTGGACACCATCCACGAGGCCATGTTGTGGATGCTGATGTACGCCGCGGTCGACGGATCGACGTTGGCGAGCTCCTCGATGACGACGGCGGCGTCCAGTCGGCTCAGGCCGCTGCCGCCCACTTCCGGGTCCATGTACAGGCCGCAGAAGCCCAGTTCACCGGCCTTGGCGATCGCCTCGCGCGGAAAGATGCCCTCCGCATCCCATCGCGCGGCGTGCGGCGCCAGTTCGGCCTGTGCGAAGTCGCGCGCCGCCTCGCGGTACGCCTGCTGCGCTTCTTCCAGTTCCGTCGTCATCGAGTGGCTCATGGCTGCTCCTGCCGTTACTTCAGGCTGATCGTGGTGTTGACGCCGTGGCTCAGCGTCTCGTCATCGAACCAGCGCGCGGTGACCGTCTTGGTCTGGGTGTAGAACAGCACCACCTGCTTGCCATACGGGCCCAGGTCACCCAGCTTGGAGGCGCGCGAACCGGTGAACGAGAACAGCGGCACCGGCACCGGGATCGGCACGTTGATGCCGACCTGGCCGACGTCGATGTCTTCCTGGAACTTGCGCGCGGCCGCGCCGGACTGGGTGAACAGTGCGGTGCCGTTGCCGTTCGGGTTGCTGTTGACCATCGCGATGGCGTCTTCCAGCGTTTCTGCTTCGAGGATGACCAGAACCGGCCCGAAGATTTCTTCCTGGTAGATGCGCATGTCGGTGGTGACACCGGCAAAGATGGTCGGGCCGACGAAGTTGCCCTTCTCGAAGCCATCGACCTGCGGCTTGCGGCCATCCAGCACCAGCTTGGCGCCCTGCTCCACGCCCGAGGCGATCAGGCCTTCCACGCGCTCGCGGGCGCTGCAGGAAATGACCGGGCCGACGTCGGTGCCGGACACGGTGCCGGCGCTGACCTTCAACGTCTTGGCCTTTTCGACCAGGTCCTGCACCCAGTTGCGCGCCTCACCGACCAGCACCAGGGTGGAAGCGGCCATGCAGCGCTGGCCCGCGGCACCAAAGGCGGCACCGACCATCGCGTTGAGGGTCTGTTCCTTGTTGGCGTCCGGCAGCACCACGGCGTGGTTCTTGGCGCCCATCATGCACTGCACGCGCTTGCCGGCCAGCGAGGCGCGGTTGTAGACGTGGGTACCGACGCGGGTGGAACCGACGAACGACACGGCCTTGATGTCCGGGTGGTCGCAGATCGCGTTGACCACTTCCTCGCCGCCGTGGACGACGTTCAGCACGCCCTTCGGAATGCCGGCTTCCAGGGCAAGCTCGACCAGGCGCATGGTGACCATCGGGTCCTGCTCGGACGGCTTGAGGATGAAGGTGTTGCCCGTTGCAATCGCCATCGGGAACATCCACAGCGGGATCATCGCCGGGAAGTTGAACGGGGTGATGCCAGCGCACACGCCCAGCGGCTGCATGATCGTGTAGGTGTCCACGCCATTGGCCACGTTGTTGGCCAGCTCGCCCAGCTGCAGGTTGCCGATGGCGGCGGCGTGCTCGACCACTTCCAGGCCACGGAACACATCGCCTTCGGCGTCCGGCAGGGTCTTGCCCTGTTCGGCGGTGAGGATGTGGGCCAGCTCGCTCATGTTCTCGCGGATCAGCTGCTGGTACTTCAGGAAGATGCGCGCGCGGGTGCCGATCGGGGTCTTGCGCCAGGTCTTGAAGGCTTCCTTGGCGGCGGCGACGGCGGCGTCCACTTCGCCGGTGGTGGCGAACGGCACCTTGGCCAGCACGTCCTGGGTGGCCGGATTGATCACGTCCTGCCAGTGGGAGGTGGCCGATTCAACGAACTGGCCATCGATCAGCATGCGGATACGGGGCGCTGCAACAGTCATGACGACAATCCCACGGGGTGCGAAAGATGCTTGGCATTATTCACAGCACCCGTCTCGATTTCCGGGCTGAATCCGCTTAATCTGGCCAACACGCCAGACGATTCATGTTAATTCTGTGAATTATTCAGCCACCCAGCGGCAGCTTGGCCTGCGCTTGCTACGGCTGCGCGAGCAGCGCGGCTACAGCCAGGTGGACCTGGCCCGCGCCTTGGGCCTGTCGGCCAGTTACCTGAACCAGATCGAGCGCAACAAACGCCCACTCACCCCGGCCGTGCAGAAGAAGCTGGGCGAGGTACTGGGCGATGTTTCCTCACTGTTCGACGAAGATGAGCCCGCTGCCCTGCAGGAAGCGCTGGGCGAGACCCTGCGCGACCTCGGCTTGGCCGAAGTCAGCGCGACCGAGCTGCGCGCCCTGGCCGGCAACCTGCCGCAGGTCAGCCGCGCACTGCTGGACCTGCACCGCCGCCACCTGGCGCTGCGCGAGCATGCCGCCGCGCTGGAGTTCCAGCTGGGCGAGCCCGGTGCCGGCAGCACCCTGCCGGCCGGTGACCAGGTGCGCGAGTTCTTCAACCGCATGCACAACCACATCCCCGAACTGGACGAGCTGGCCGAGCAGCTGTTCGCCGAATGGGGGCTGTCGCCCGGGCATGTGGCACCGCGGCTGCGCCAGCTGCTGGCCGACCGCCATGGCGTGCTGGTGGAAGTGGCCGCACTGCAGGCCGGGCGCGAGAAACGGCAATACGATGCCGGTGCGCGGCGGCTGTGGCTACCCGATTACCTGGAGCCCGGCCAGCAGGCGTTCCAGATGGCGGCCGAGCTGGCCCTTCACGGCTATCTGCCGCAGATCGATGCGGTGGTGGCGCGCGCCGGCTTTACCGATGAGGCACGCATCGCGCAGGCGCGGATTGGCTTGTCGAATTACTTCGCCGGTGCGTTGGTGATGCCGTACATGCGTTTCCTGCGTGCGGCCGAGGCCAGCAGCTACGACATCGAACTGTTGGCGCATCAGTTCGGCGTCGGCTTCGAAGCGGTCTGCCACCGGCTGAGCACGTTGGCGCGG
Source organism: Stenotrophomonas sp. PE591 (assembly GCF_018320795.1). Classification (NCBI taxonomy): domain Bacteria; kingdom Pseudomonadati; phylum Pseudomonadota; class Gammaproteobacteria; order Lysobacterales; family Lysobacteraceae; genus Stenotrophomonas; species Stenotrophomonas sp. PE591. The sequence goes on along the minus strand of NZ_JAAOKO010000010.1, from coordinate 83,204 downwards.
CGCAGTGCGCCCGGGCTGCCGTTCTTCTTCATCCGCGTGGATCGCGCCGGCAACGTCTCCAAGCGCCATTCGGCCACCGACTTCCACTTCTCGCAGGTGGGAGGGTCGTGCCCGCTGTGGATCGTCTACGAGGCGTTCAACCAGCCCGGCCGCATCCTCACCCAGACCGCGCGCATGCCCGATGGCCGCCGTCATTTCTGGCTGGCGCGGCAGGTCAGCAGCGGGCCGGTCGGCCATGGCCAGCCACGCAAGACGTTCGCGGTGGCGTTGGGCTGCGACCTGCAGCATGCCGAACGACTGGTGTATTCGCTGGGGCTGGATGTACAGAGCCCGGGGAACTCGGTGTCGATCGGGCCGGGTTGCCGGGTGTGCCCGCGCGAGGACTGCATGCAGCGCGCGTTCGCGCAGTTGCCGGGGCGGTAGGGTTGGTTCGGCAGGGCTGCGCCCTGCACCTGCGGTAGTGCCGGCCGCTGGCCGGCAACCTCAAAAGCAACAGCGGGCTTTCCGTGGGATGGCGGGGCGGTGTCGGATTGCGGGGACGCCGTGAACTCGTCCCTGAAGTGACCCCCGGCATCCATGCCGCGGACACCCCGCAATCCGACACCACCCCGCCTTCGACAGTTTCCTCCTGCTGCTGGAACCTGATGCTGATGCTGATGGTGATGCTGATGCTGATGGTGGGTGCCGACCGTTGGTCGGCACGCTCTCGCCCTGCGCGAAATGCATCCACGCATGGCGTGGATCTACTGCCGGCTCAGTAGATCGGCGTGACCTTCATCTGCGGCAGCGGACGCGGTGCGCCGTCGGTAAGGTCCGGGCCGAGGTCTTCCCAGGTACGTCCCTGCTCGACCATCAACCCCCACAGCTGCTGCGAGGCCAGCCGCTTGTCTTCCGAGCCCAGCTTGTACGACGGCGGTGCCGGTTCCCCGCGGGCAACCATCGCGTACGCCGCGCGGTAGGCCAGTACCTGCTGCGCCGGATCATCGGTGCGTGCCACTTCCAGCGTGTAGCGCTGGTAGGCCGAGGCCAGGTTGCGCCAGCGGATCCAGTAGTGGTTCTCGAACGAGAACGAACAGAAGCGCGCACCGGCGAGGCTGCCCTTGTCGGCGATGCGGGTCAGCACCTCCTGCGGCATGTCCAGGTTCATGCCGCCTTCGTCGCCCTGCAGGCTGACGTGCACGATGCGGTCGCGGTAGCCCGGCGCGCGCGCCTGCAGCAGATCGCGCCAGTTCTGCATGGTCGCCACCACCGCGAACAGGAAGCGGCCCAGCTCGGCGGCCGCCAGCGGTGTGGCGATCGACTGGTAGGTGCGCTGCCAGCCGTGTCGGTTCTCGGTGGGCAGGAACACCGCGTGCTCCAGCGACTGGCGGCCACTGCTGCCGTGGTTCACCTCTTCGGCGTGCTGCGGGTAGACCAGATTGATGGCGAAGGTCGGCCAGCGCGGCAACGCGGCATCGAACAGATGGATCGGGAAATTGCTGCTGATGCCACCATCGGAGAACCAGCAGATGCGGAAGGCGGTGATCACCGGGCCGCAAGCCTGCCCGGCGCTGGTCAGCCCTTCCATGCTGTCGGCCACGTTGTGCTCGGGGTCGGCCGCCGGCGCGGTCGGCTCGCAGCGTCGTTCGCGGCGTGAGGGTTCATGCAGCGGCACCGCGCTGATCAGCAGCGGGAAGCTCAGGCTCATGCGCGTGGCCACCAGCACCGGCAGCTTCGGGCCCGGCGGCAGGTGGTAGTACTGCCGCCCTTCCACTTCCAGCGGCGGGCCGGCCTGCGTCACCAGCCACTGCACCACGCTGGCCGGGAACAGCTGCTCGAATTCCTCGCGCAGGAACCAGAACTGCGCGCCGCCCAGCGGCAGCGTGCGCGGCTCGTTGTGCGACACGCAGGTGGTGATCATCTGCAGGCTGATCGCATGCGGGCTGTCCGGCTCGCCGGCATAGCGCGGCGCATCGTGCAGGTCGGCGAAGGTGAGCGGTGCATCCAGCGGCTTGCCGGACAACTGCTGCAGGCATTCGTGCAGCCACTCGGTCAGTGCCGGCGTGCGAGCATCGCGGCCGAGGCCGCTGCACAGGCCCAGCAGATTGCGTCGCGCCACGCGTGCCACACGAAGCGCGGCACCGGCCACACCCGCACCGTACGCACACAGCAGCGACGGCAGCAGCGTGGCCGCCACCCCGCTCCAACCACCGCCCCACCAGCCCAGGCCGAGCAGCAGCGCCAGCGACACCAGCACTTCCAGCGGCGCGATCTCGAACACGGCAACGGCCAGGCACAGCAGCTTGTGCGGCAGGCTGGCATTGCCGGTCAGCACCACCAGCAGGCGATAGGCCGCGCGTGCGCCGCGTGCGGGCTGGAACAGGCTGTAGATGAAGCCGCGCCGCGACAGCTGCGCCGACACCGCCGACAACCCGCCATAGCCTGCATCGCCGGGCAGGTGCTCGCCGGCCTGCTGGCGACGATCACCGCAGGCCGCCGCAGCCGCCACGGCGGCGGCGATGGCGCCGGCCGAAGTGCCGCCGATGCTCTTGAAGCGATACTCGCGCGCCAGCGCCAGTACCGCATTGGGGTACACGATGCCGCTGGTGATGCCGCCTTTCATGACCAGATCGCAGTACTTGTCCGCCACTGTCTTGCCCCCGAGCATGCCGTCCGCCGCGTGGGTGCCAGTATGGCGCAGAGGCTTCTCAGGGCCTGAGAACAACGGCGCAGTCCGCGCACGCGATGCGCCGTTCAGCAGAAAGCACGGCTGCAGGCTTGACCCGCCCCGCCATCGGCGTAGCATCTGCAGCAAGCCAAGGGACAGACCCGCGGCTGCCACAACGACATGAGGGATTCTCATGGAATTCGACTATCTCGTCTTCATCGGGCGATTCGAGCCCTTCCACAACGGCCACGCCGCCGTTGCCCGCCTGGCCCTGAGCCGGGCCCGCAAGCTGATCTTCCTGGTCGGCTCTGCCGATACCCCCCGCAGCCTGCGCAATCCCTGGACCGTGGCCGAACGCGCCGTGATGATCCAGGCCGCCCTCGATGGCCACACCGACCGCCTGCTGATCCGCCCGCTGCGTGACCACCTGTACAACGAAGCGCAGTGGATCGCCAACGTGCAGCGCCAGGTGGCTGACGCCCTGCGCAACGACGGCGCCGCCGCTGATGCGAAGGTAGGCCTGATCGGCATGGACAAGGACGCGTCCAGCTACTACCTGCGGGAATTCCCGCAGTGGCCGCTGGTGGACGTGCAGCATACCGCCACCCTGTCGGCCACCGAGCTGCGGCGCTACCTCTTCGAAGCCGGCGACGTCGACTTCCACGGCGCGCTGCTGATGCTGCGTGGCAATGTGCCGGCGCCGGTGTACGACATGCTCGAAGCGTTCCGCAAAAGCGCGCCTGCCTATGGCCAGCTGGTGGCCGAGTACCGCTTCATCGAACAGTACAAGGCCGCCTGGAAGGATGCGCCCTACGCGCCCACCTTCGTCACCACCGATGCGGTGGTGGTGCATTCAGGCCACGTGCTGCTAGTGCGTCGCCGCTCGGAACCCGGCAAGGGGCTGTGGGCGCTGCCCGGCGGCTTCGTCGGCCAGGAACAGAGCCTGCTCGACAGCTGCCTGCGCGAACTGCGCGAGGAAACCCGGCTGAAGATTCCGCTGCCGGTGCTGAAGGGTTCGCTGAAGGGCCAGCAGGTCTTCGACCACCCCGACCGCAGCCAGCGCGGCCGCACCATCACCCACGGTTTCCACTTCGAATTCCCGGCCGGTGACCTGCCGCCGGTGCGCGGCGGCGACGACGCCGACAAGGCGCGCTGGATCCCGGTGAGCGAAGCCCTGGACATGGGCCCGCAGCTGTTCGAAGACCACCTGCACATCCTGGAGTATTTCCTCGGCCGCGGCTGACAGGCCCGGCCTCCCCACTGGCGGACAGACCGCTGGTGTCACTCGACGCGAAGGAGCTTCCGTCATGCACTACCTCGATAATCTTCTCCTCAACACCGACAGCTACAAGGCCAGCCATTGGCTGCAGTATCCGCCGGGTACCGATGCCACGTTCTTCTATGTCGAATCACGTGGCGGCCTGCACGATCGCACGGTGTTCTTCGGCCTGCAGGCGATCCTCAAGGACGCGCTGGCACGACCGGTCACCCACGCCGACATCGACGACGCTGCTGCGGTATTCGCCGCGCATGGCGAACCGTTCAACGAGGCCGGCTGGCGCGATATCGTCGACCGGCTTGGCGGCCACCTGCCGGTGCGCATCCGCGCCGTTCCCGAGGGCAGCGTGGTGCCCACCCACCAGGCACTGATGACCATCGAGTCGACCGATCCGGCTGCGTTCTGGGTGCCGTCGTATCTGGAAACGCTGCTGCTGCGCGTGTGGTATCCGGTCACCGTGGCCACCATCAGCTGGCACGCACGGCAGACCATCGCCGCGTTCCTGCAGCAGACCAGCGACGACCCGCAGGAGCAGCTGCCGTTCAAGCTGCACGACTTCGGCGCGCGCGGTGTATCGAGCCTGGAATCGGCCGCGTTGGGCGGTGCCGCGCACCTGGTCAACTTCCTCGGCACCGATACCGTGTCGGCGCTGTGCCTGGCACGCGCGCACTACCACGCGCCGATGGCCGGCTATTCGATTCCGGCCGCCGAGCACAGCACCATCACCAGTTGGGGCCGCGAACGCGAGGTGGACGCCTATCGCAACATGCTGCGCCAGTTCGGCAAGCCCGGTTCGATCGTGGCGGTGGTGTCGGACAGCTATGACATCTACCGCGCGATCAGCGAACACTGGGGCACCACCCTGCGCGATGACGTGATCGCGTCGGGCGCCACCCTGGTCATCCGTCCCGACTCGGGTGACCCGGTGGAGGTGGTGGCCGAAAGCCTGCGCCGGCTGGATGAAGCCTTCGGCCACAGCCTCAACGGCAAGGGCTATCGCGTGCTCAACCACGTGCGGGTGATCCAGGGCGATGGCATCAATCCGGACACCATCCGCGCGATCCTGCAGCGCATCACCGACAGCGGCTACGCCGCCGACAACGTGGCCTTCGGCATGGGCGGTGCACTGCTGCAGCGGCTGGACCGCGATACGCAGAAGTTCGCGCTGAAGTGCTCGGCGGCACGGGTCGACGGTGAGTGGGTCGATGTATACAAGGATCCGGTCACCGACGCCGGCAAGGCCAGCAAGCGCGGCCGCATGCGCCTGCTGCGCCATCTGGACGATGGCAGCCTGCATACGGTGCCACTGCCGGCCAACGGCGACGACACCCTGCCGGACGGCTTCGAGGACGCAATGGTGACCGTGTGGGAGAACGGCCGCCTGCTGCACGACCAGCGGCTGGACGACATCCGCACGCGGGCGGCCGTGGGGCATTGAAGGTGCATCCCGACCGGGGTCGGATCCCGTTGCAGCGCATCGGGCTCTGACCCCGGCGCTCTTGACCGGCGCCACCAACAGGTCCACCTTGCACACGCCGAAGGTATCCCTCCCATCGCTGCGGCGCGGGGAGGGATTTAAACGGGAATCCGGTGAAGGCGCCTCGCGCGTCCATTCCGGAGCTGCCCCGCAGCGGTGAATGGAAACGAATCCTGCCAACAGCACTGGGCTCGCGCCTGGGAAGCGGCGGGTAGTAGGTGGGCTGCGGCCCGTGTCCATCAGCCCGAATACCGGCCCCGGCCGGGGGACACGACCGTCCCCTGACTCGACCTGGAATCTCCGCGGGGAGGTTGCCGGGGCCGTCGTCGTCCTGCGCGTGCAGGCGGTGTGGCCGCGCGCGTCCTGTTCACGGTATCCGGCCAGACCCGTTCACCCACGCGCTGATGCATGGGCCACCGCCGTTGCCGGCGGTCCATGCGGTACCTGACGATGACCGAGCTCCAACGCCCCACCCTGACCCTGCCCGCCGACGGCAAGCGCCTGCTGCTGCATTCGTGCTGCGCGCCCTGTTCCGGCGAAGTGATGGAGGCGATCACCGCCTCCGGGATCGACTACGCGATCTTCTTCTACAACCCCAACATCCACCCGGTGAAGGAGTACGAGCTGCGCAAGCAGGAGAACATCCGCTTCGCCGAGCAGCACGGCATTCCTTTCATCGACTGCGACTACGACACCGACAACTGGTTCAGCCGTGCACGCGGCATGGAAAACGAGCCTGAACGCGGCATCCGCTGCACGATGTGCTTCGACATGCGCTTCGAGCGCACTGCGCTGTACGCGCACGAGCACGGCTACGACACCATCAGTTCTTCGCTGGGCATCTCGCGCTGGAAGAACATGGCGCAGATCAGCGACTGCGGCATCCGCGCCGCCTCGCGCTATGAAGGCCTGCAGTACTGGGACTACAACTGGCGCAAGGGCGGCGGTGCCAGCCGCATGATCGAGATCAGCAAGCGCGAGCAGTTCTACCAGCAGGAATACTGCGGCTGCGTGTACTCGCTGCGCGATGCCAACCGCCATCGCCGCGAGAATGGCCGCGAGCGGATCAAGATCGGCCTGTTGTACTACGGGCAGGACGCTGGGACGCCGCAGGACGATTGACGTGCAGGCATGGGGCGGCCACGCTGGTCGCCCCTTCTGTTGTACCGGAACTGCCATGACCGCCCTGCCCGCCGATGTCGCCCTGCTGGTGATCGACCTGCAGCCGGACTTCATGCCCGGTGGCGCCTTGGCCTGCGACCAGGGCGATGCGCTGGTGGCACCCATTGCCGATGTGCTGGTGCAGCGCCGCTACCGCACCGTGGTGGCAACACAGGACTGGCACCCGGCCGACCATGCCTCGTTCGCCAGCCAGCACCCCGGCCAACGCCCGTTCGAGACCATCCTGCTGCACGCGCAGCCGCAGACCCTGTGGCCGGACCACTGCGTGCAGGGCAGCGCCGGTGCCGCCCTGCACCCGGGCGTGGACTGGACCGTAGCCGACCTGATCCTGCGCAAGGGCACGCGCCAACAGGTGGATTCGTACAGCGCCTTCCGCGAGAACCACGGCCCCGATGGCGAGCGCCCGGCCACCGGCCTGGCCGGCTGGCTGCATGAACGCCGCATCCGCGAAGTGCACGTATGCGGCCTGGCCCGTGACTACTGCGTGCTGTGGAGCGCGCAGGACGCGGTGAAGTCCGGCTTCCGGGTGAAGTTCCTGTGGGAGCTGACCAAGCCGGTGACCGAAGCCAACGACGCGATGGTGCGCGAGGCGCTGGGCAAGGCGGGGATCGCGATCGTCTGAGGCGTGACCGCCGGGCATGGCCCGGCGCTACCGCGCACGTCGCTTATGCCGCTTGCGCGCTCCTGCCCACAACAACACAATCGATTCATCCAGCCCCCTAACTACGCCCCCCTACAGATCGCGGGACGGCCGAACCGGGGGCTTTTCATTGGATGAAATCAGGATTCGGTAGTGCCGGCCGCTGGCCGGCAACCTCGGGATCTCTGCAGTTGCCGGCCAGCGGCCGGCACTACCGGATAGCACCCGTGGTAGCGCCGGGCCATGCCCGGCGGACGCGGGATGGGCGATTACCGGAACACCACCGTGCGATGCCCATTGAGCAGGATGCGGTGCTCCACATGGCGGCGAACCGCGCGTGCCAGCACCAGCGATTCGGTATCACTTCCCAGCCGCACCAGTTCACGCGGTGCCATCGCATGGTCCACGCGGGCCACGTCCTGTTCGATGATCGGGCCTTCGTCCAGGTCCTCGGTGACATAGTGCGCGGTGGCGCCGATGATCTTGACCCCACGCGCGTGTGCCTGGTGGTACGGCTGCGCGCCCTTGAAGCTGGGCAGGAAGCTGTGGTGAATGTTGATCGCACGGCCGGCCAGCGCGCGGCACAGCGTGGGTGACAGGATCTGCATGTAGCGCGCCAGCACCACCAGGTCGATGCGTTCGCGCTCGACCAGGTCGATGATCTGCTGCTCCTGCACCGCGCGTGTATCGGCGGTCACCGGCAGGTGGTGGAACGGCACCTGGTAGGACGCCGCCAGCGGCGCAAAGTCGGCGTGGTTGGACGCCACTGCTGCGATGTCCACCTTCAGCTGGCCGCTGTGGGCGCGGAACAGCAGGTCGTTGAGGCAATGCCCCTGTTTGCTGACCAGCACCAGCAGCCGCGCGCGGCGTCGGCCATCGTGCAGCTGCCAGTCCATGCCGAAGCCCTCGGCGAGCGTGGCCATGGCGGCGTGCACGGTTTCCAGCGGCAGGCCGGCATCGCGGTCGAAGTGCACGCGCAGGAAGAAGCGGCCACTCTCCTCATCGCCGAACTGCTGGGCGTCGAGGATGTTGCAGCCGTGGTCGAACAGCAGGCCGGACACGCGGTAGACGATGCCGGTGCGGTCGGGGCAGGACAGGGTAAGAATGGAATCGGGGCGCATCGCCACAGTGTAGGGCAGCGCCCTGCCCAGCGGCCGGATGATCACGGGTGCAACCGGCCTGCTTGGTTCAGTACCAAGCGATACTTGGATCTTCCCGTGGCAAGCTGGTCGGTCATGAACCTGTTGCAACTGATCCGCAGCTTCACCCGCACCGCAGAGACCGGCAGCATTGCCGCCGCGGCCCGCATCCTTGGCATCAGCGCCACCGCGGTCGGCCAGAACATCAACCGACTGGAGGCCCATCTGGGCGTACGGTTGCTGAACCGGAGTACGCGGCAGCTGGCCCTCAGCGAGGCCGGCGCGCTGTACCTGGCGCAGGTGCGCCACATCGAAGCCGACCTGGCGCGCGCGCAGGCGATGGTCACCGCCGGTGACATCGAACCGGCCGGGCCGCTGCGCATCGCCAGCAGCAGCGCCTTCGGTCGCCACGTGCTTGCCCCCTTGTTGCCTTCACTGCAGCAGCGCTACCCACAACTGCAGCTGGAGCTGCGCCTGACCGACCGCGCCGTGCAGCATGGGCCGGAAGCGGTGGATGCCAGCATCCGCATCGGGGCGCAGCTGGAGGACGGCGTGGTCGCGCGGCAGCTGGCGCGTGTTCCGTTCGTGTTCTGTGCCTCGCCGGCCTACCTGAAGGCGCACGGCATCCCGCAACAGCCTTCCGATCTGGGCGGTCATCGCGGGTTGCTGCACCGCTTCCCCACCGATGGCCGGCCATTGCGCTGGGGCCTGCTGAAGGACGGCCAGCGCGTGGACGCCGCGCTGCCACCGAGCATGGTCTGCGATGACATCGATGCGCTGGCGACGCTGGCGGCGGCCGGTGCCGGCATCACCCGGCTGGCCGCATTCGTGGCCGAGCCGTACCTGCGCGAGGGCCGCCTGCAGGCGGTGTTCGGCGCCGACACCGCGTGGCGCCCGGAACCGATGGAGGTCTACTTCTGCGTCAGCGACCGCCGCGATTTCACCGCCAAGATCCGCGCGCTGTTCGAACACCTTCAGGCCGGCATCGCGCCGGCCTGGCGGGTGTGAGCCTCAGCGCGTCTTGAACACGCCGCGCGCATCGCGCGGCTCGCAGCGCAGGTACTGTGGCGCCGGTTCCACGCTGTCGCGCAATGCGGCAGCGGCATGCCACGGCCAGCGCGGGTCGTAGAGGATGCCGCGCGCCAGGGCCACGGCATCGGCGTGGCGATGGCGCAGGATCGATTCGGCCTGCTCGGGCTCGGTGATCATGCCCACGGCGATGACCGGCATGCGCACCTTGGCCTTGATCGCTGCCGCGAACGGCACCTGGTAGCCCGGACCGACGGTGATCTTCTGGCGTTCGTCCAGGCCACCGCTGGAGACATGCAGGAAATTGCAGCCGCGCGCGTCCAGCACCTGGGCCAGCGCTTCGCTCTGCACCAGATCCCAGCCGCCATCGACCCAGTCGCTGGCGGAGATGCGCACGCCCACGGCGACCTTGTCCGATACCGCCGCACGCACGGCGTCGAACACTTCCACCAGCAGGCGCAGGCGGTTCGGCAATGAGCCACCGTAGCCATCGGTACGGCGGTTGCTCAGCGGCGACAGGAACTGGTGCAGCAGGTAGCCGTGGGCGGCATGCAGCTCGATCAGCTCGAAGCCGAGGCGCTCGGCACGCACCGCACTGGCGGCGAAGGCGGCGACGACCTCGGCGATGCCGGCCTCGTCCAGTTCCTGCGGCGCCGGGTCGGCGGCATGGAACGGCAGCGGCGACGGCGCCACGGTGGCCCAGCCACGCGCATCGTCGGCCGGCAGTTGGCCACCGCCGTCCCAAGGGCGGTTCACCGAGGCCTTGCGACCGGCATGGCCGAGCTGGATGCCCAGCGGCATCGGCGACCAGCGGCGGACGCTGGCCAGTACCTGTGCCAACGCGGCCTCGGTGCCGTCATCCCAAAGGCCCAGGTCGGCCCAGCTGATGCGGCCACGCGGCTCGACCGCGGTGGCTTCCAGGATCAGCAGGCCGGCGCCGGATTGCGCCAGGTTGCCCAGGTGCATGGCATGCCAGTCGCTGGCGCGACCGTCTTCGGCGGAGTACTGGCACATCGGCGCGACGACGATGCGGTTGGACAGGGTCAGGGGGCCGAACGAGATCGGCGAAAACAGCTGGCTCAAGACAGTGATGGACGACGTAGGGGATGCGTATTGCACCGCCGCACGGCTCCGGGATCAACCATCTGGATGGATCGCTGTTTCGCGGCGGCGGGTGGCCTGTAGAGTCGACTGACAGTCGACTGCATTTCCAACGGCCGTCGAGAAGCCCGCGCTGCACGCGATAGTCGACTGACAGTCGACTCTACCCAGCCGATGGTTCGATAACCGACGCCAGCGCTTCAGCACAATCGCGTTCATCCTTGAACTGCAGCAGGTCGTCGGCACGGGTGCGGCCACGGTTCAGCGCCGCCACCGGCAGTCCTGCTTTGGCCGCCGCCTGCACGAAGCGGAAGCCGGAATAGACCATCAGCGACGAGCCCACCACCAGCACGGCGTCGGCCTGCTGCAGGTGCTCGTGCACCGCCTCCACCCGCTCGCAGGGCACGTTTTCGCCGAAAAACACCACGTCCGGCTTCAACACCCCGCCGCAGTGCGGGCACCCGGGTACCACGAAGCTGGAGAAATCGGTCTCCAGATCGGCGTCGCCATCAGGCGCGACGCCGGCCTCCAGCGCATCCCAGCCGGGGTTGGCGTCCAGCAGGCGCTGCTGGAAGTCCTCGCGGCCACTGCGGCGCTCGCAGCCCATGCAGCGCACCAGGTCCAGGCGGCCATGCAGGTCGATCACGTTACGGCTGCCGGCGCGCTGGTGCAGGCCGTCCACGTTCTGGGTCAGCAGCACCTGCAGCTTGCCACGGCTTTCCAGTGCGGCCAGGGCCTGGTGGGTACCGTTGGGCCGGGCCAGGCCGAAGCGCGGCCAGCCCAGCAGGCTGCGCGCCCAGTAGCGCTGGCGGGTAGCCGTCTCGCCCATGAAGGCCTGGTAGGTCACCGGTGGCGTGCGTTTCCACTGGCCGTCGCTATCGCGGTAATCGGGAATGCCCGAGGCGGTGCTGCAGCCGGCGCCGGTCAGCACGAACAGGCGCTGGGCGCGGTCGATGAAGTCGGTCAGTGGCGGGGTCATGGCTGCCAGATGGGGGCGCTGCGGCGCCCCTGCAAGCGCCGGTCGGTTGGCCGGGTCAGGCCGCCGGCAGCGGCGGCACCGCGATCGGGTGGCCTTCCTCGTCCAGCGCGATCATCACGAAGTGGCCGCGGGTGCACAGCTTGCGCTCGCCGCTGTGCAGGTCTTCGGCGACCAGTTCCACCTCCACCTTCATCGAGCTGCGGCCGACTTCGACGATGCGGCCGATGGTTTCCACCATCTGGCCGATGCGGATCGGCAGTTTGAAGTCGACCTGGTCGCTGCGCGCGGTCACCACGGTACGGCGCGAGTAGCGGGCGGCGGCCAGGAATGCGGCCTTGTCCATCCACGCCAGTGCCTGGCCACCGAACAGGGTGCCGAGGTGGTTGGTGTGGTTGGGGAAGACGATTTCGGCCATGCGCACTTCGATGGGCGGCACGGTCTCGGGGATCGGGGTCATGGGGGAGCTTCGGTGTGGGGTGCTGCGGATTCTAAGCGACCGGCGTGACGGCCATCGGAATGCACGTGCAACGGTCACCCGGCAGCGGTGCCTGCGCAGGCCGCGCCTGCAGCAGGCGTTACACTGCGCCACGCCCACTGCCAGGACCTCCCATGCCCGCCACTTCCGACCTGCTGGCCTTTGCGCTGGTTTCGCTGGCCATGGTGCTCACGCCCGGGCCGAACATGATCTACGTCATCTCGCGCTCGATCTGCCAGGGGCCGATGGCGGGACTGATCTCGCTGGGCGGGGTGGCGCTGGGCTTCGTGTTCTACATGCTGTGCGCGGCATTGGGCATCACCGCCCTGCTGATGACGGTACCGTTCGCCTACGACGCGCTGCGCATCGGTGGCGCGCTGTACCTGCTGTACCTGGCCTGGCAGGCGCTCAAGCCCGGTGGCCGTTCGCCGTTCGCGGTGCGCGAACTGCCGCAGGACAGCCCGCGCAAGCTGTTCACGATGGGATTCCTGACCAATCTGCTGAACCCGAAGGTGGCGGTGATGTACCTGTCGCTGCTGCCGCAGTTCCTGCACCCGGACAGCGAAGGCAGCGTGCTGATGCAGTCGATCGTGCTGGGCTCCACCCAGATCCTGGTCAGCGTCAGCGTGAACGGCATGATCGCGCTGACCGCCGGCAGCATCGCCGGCTTCCTGGCCGCACGCCCGACCTGGCAGATGGTGCAGCGCTGGCTGATGGGCACGGTGCTGGCCGGGCTGGCGGTGCGCATGGCGGTGGAAGGGCGGCGCTGATCGCGGCGTGCCCTCAAGGCGATACGCCCGGCCCCGTAATCAGAACAGTTCAGCGTGGTAGAAGCTGGGTTGTGCGGACCAGGCCTTGATATCGCCACATTGCGGCACGCTGGTGTAGTACAGGCGGATGGGTATGGCAGAGACCTTCGCACTCATCAGCATGGCATAGGTTGCCTTGCAGACCTCGGGCGGCATGCTGAAGTCGCCTTTGCTGACGATGTTGCAGACCGCGTGGATGGGCGAGACGGTGGTCGCCACGAACACCTTGCCGCTGGCATCGATGGAAACGTTGGTCACCTTGGAATCGCAGTTCGTGCCATGGGCGAGGGGCGGACAGGCGACCAGGACGGCGAACAGTCCTCCCGTCCACCCACGAAACACGGTCCTGCGGGTTGCTGTTCCAGGCACTGCAGTCTCCATTGCGACCTCCAGGGTCCATTCAGTTGCGCCACCATGGCAGGACCACGCGCACGGGAACCCGGCGCTGGGATTGTCCGCGCGTCATTCCTGCAGTCGCCTCCCCTTCTCCTCCAGGCCCGGCAGGGGTACGACGCACCGCCACTGGCGTCCAGCGAGAATAGCTCATCCTTCTGATGCACAACGAAAAACCCCGGCATTGGCCGGGGTTCTTCGTTGCGACAGGCCGGGCCGGTTCGATCAGAAATTCATGTCGAAGGCGACTTCGCCCTGCACGCCGACCTGGTAGGCCGAGACGCGGCGTTCGAAGAAGTTGGTCAGTTCCTGCACGTCCTGCAGTTCCATGAACGGCAGCGGGTTGCGCACGTTGTACTTCTTTTCCATGCCCAGCTTGGCGAAGTGCTGGTCGGCACAGTGCTGCAGGTACTGGCGCATGTCGCGGGTGGAGATGCCGGCCACGCCGCCGGACAGCACGTCCTCGGCGAACTGCACTTCGCATTCGATGGCTTCGGCCAGCATGTCGTAGACCTGCTGCTTCATCTCTTCGTCGAACAGGTCCGGTTCTTCCTCACGCACCACGCGCACCGACTCGAACGCGAACTCCATATGTGCGCTCTCGTCGCGGAACACCCAGTTGGTGCCCGAGGCCAGGCCCGGCAGCAGGCCGCGCGAACGGAAGTAGTACACGTAGGCAAAGGCCGCGAAGAAGAACAGGCCTTCGATGCAGGCGGCGAAGCAGATCTGGTTGAGCAGGAACTGGCGGCGCTGTTCGCGGGTCTCGATGCGGGTCAGGCTCTGGATCGAGTCGATCCACTTGAAGCAGAAATCGGCCTTCTTCTTGATCGAGTCGATGTTCTCCACCGCCGAGAACGCCTTGGCGCGCTCTTCCGGATCCGGCAGGTAGTTGTCGAGCAGGGTCAGGTAGAACTGCACGTGCAGCGCTTCTTCATACAGCTGGCGCGACAGGTACATGCGCGCTTCCGGCGCATTGAGATGCTGGTACAGGTTCAGCACCAGGTTGTTGGAGACGATCGAGTCGCCGGTGGCGAAGAACGCGACCAGGCGGTGGATCAGGTGGCGCTCGCCCGGCGACATCTTGCTGTGCAGGTCGGTGATGTCGATCTGGAAGTTGATCTCTTCCACCGTCCAGGTGTTCTTGATCGCGTTCCGGTACATGTCATAGAACTGCGGGTAGCGCATCGGGCGCAGGGTCAGTTCAAAACCGGGATCGAGCAGCATCTGCTTGGGCTTGTCGGCCATGGGTGTTTCCTTGAATTCCTGGGTGAGCCGCCGGGCGTGGCCCGGCGCTACCGTGGGTGTTTTTCCGCAGCCGAGCATGGCTCGGCTCTACAGGTGCGAGGTGTTCGAGTGCCGACCAACGGTCGGCACCCACCGCGCGGTGTGTTACTGGCAGGCCTCGCAGGCTTCCGGGTTTTCCAGCGAGCAGGCGATGGCTTCGTCCGGGCTGAATACCTTGGCCGGGGCCGCAGCGCTCACCGTGGTCTTGGCGATCTTGGTGGCCGGGCGCGAACGCAGGTAGTAGGTGGTCTTGATGCCCTGCTTCCAGGCGTACATGTACATGGAGGACATCGCGCCGATGTTCGGGCTTTCCATGAACAGGTTGAGCGAGGCCGACTGGTCGATGAAGGCGCCACGCTCGGCGGCCATGTCGATCAGCGAACGCATCGGCAGTTCCCACGCGGTGCGGTAGACCTCGCGCAGCGTTTCCGGAATCTGCGCCACGCCGGCGATGGAACCTTCGGCCAGCTTGATGGCATCGCGCATTTCCGGCGTCCACAGGCCCAGCTTCTTCAGCTCGTTCACCAGGTAACGGTTGACCTGCAGGAAGTCACCGGACAGGGTTTCGCGCTTGAACAGGTTGGACACCTGCGGCTCGACGCACTCGTAGCAGCCGGCGATAGAGGCGATGGTCGCGGTCGGCGCAATCGCGATCATCAGCGAATTGCGCAGGCCGTGTTCCTTGATGCGGGCGCGCAGGGCGTCCCAGCGTGCGGTGTCTTCCGGCACCACGTTCCAGGCGTCGAACTGCAGTTCGCCACTGGCGGCGCGGGTGTCGTTGAACGACGGGTGCTTGCCACGTTCCTGGGCCAGCTCGCAGGAGGTTTCCAGCGCGTGGAAGTAGATCGCTTCGGCAATCTTCTTCGACAGGGCGCGGGCTTCGGCGCTGTCGAACGGCAGGCGCTTGCGGAAGAACACGTCCTGCAGGCCCATGCAGCCCAGGCCGACCGGACGCCAGCGCAGGTTCGCGCGGCGGGCGGTTTCGATCGGGTAGAAGTTCAGGTCGATGACGCGGTCGAGCTGGCGCACGGCCAGGCGCACGGTCTCGGCCAGCTTCTCGAAATCGAACTCGTTGTGCTCGTCGAAGTGGTTGCCCAGGTTGATCGAACCCAGGTTGCACACCGCGGTTTCATCGTTGGAGGTGACTTCCAGGATTTCCGTGCACAGGTTGGACAGGTGGATCACGTTGCCCGGACGCAGGGTCTGGTTGCTGGCGCGGTTGCACTTGTCCTTGAAGGTCATCCAGCCGTTGCCGGTCTCGGCCAGCGTACGCATCATGCGGGCGTACAGCTTGCGGGCAGAAATGGTGCGGTTGGCCTTGCCCTGGGCTTCGGCCTGCAGGTAGGCGGCCTCGAAGGCTTCGCCGAACAGGTCGGTGAACTCCGGCACGACGCGCGGATCGAACAGCGACCATTCCTGGTCGGCTTCGACGCGCTTCATGAACAGGTCCGGCACCCAGTTGGCCAGGTTCAGGTTGTGCGCGCGGCGGGCTTCGTCACCGGTGTTGTCACGCAGCTCGAGGAAGTCCTCGATGTCGGCGTGCCAGGTCTCCAGGTACACGCAGGCCGCGCCCTTGCGCTTGCCGCCCTGGTTCACTGCGGCCACGGACGAATCCATGGTCTTCAGCCACGGCACGATGCCGTTGGAGTGGCCGTTGGTCGACTTGATGAGCGAACCACGCGAACGCACGCGGGTGTAGCTGACGCCGATGCCGCCGGAGAACTTCGACAGCTGGGCGATGTCGCCGTACTTGGAGTAGATCGACTCCAGCGAGTCCTGCGGCGAGTCCAGCAGGAAGCACGAGGACAGCTGCTCGTGGGTGGTGCCGGAATTGAACAGGGTCGGGCTGGACGGCAGGTAGTCCAGGTTGCCCATGCGCTTGTACAGCGCCAGGGTCTCGGACACGTCCTCGCTCAGCGCGCTGGCGATGCGCAGGAAGAACTGCTGCGGGGTCTCGATCACCTTGCGGGTGTGCGGGTGGCGCAGCAGGTAACGGTCGTACAGGGTACGCAGGCCGAAGTAATCGAAGTTCAGGTCCAGCGAGATGTCGATGGCATCGTTGAGCTTGCGCGCGTTGGTCTGCACGAAGTTCAGCAGGCGGTCGTTGATCAGGCCGACTTCATGGCCACGGCTGACCGACTGCGAGAAGGCGTAGATTTCCTGGCCCGAGACTTCCTTGGCAATGTAGTTGGCCAGCAGGCGCGCAGCCAGGCGGCCGTACTCGGGCTCTTCACCGATCAGCAGGGCGGCGGTGCGGATGGACAGTTCGTCCAGCTCGCGGGTGGTGGCGCCGTTGTACAGGCCGGAAATGGTGCGGGTGGCCACGCGCATCGGATCGACGGCGTGCAGGCCTTCGGAGGAACGCTGCACCGCGCGCACGATCTTGTTCAGGTCCACCAGTTCGGTCGTGCCATTGCGCTTGGTCACACTCATCGCGTTGGCCGTCGGCGGCGACGTCAACAGGAATTCGCTTTCCTTCTCGATGGTGGCGCTGGATTCGGTGGTCACGGCGTGTGTCCTCTTGGCGTGATTGGTGGGTGCTCGATGCATCGGGTGACGCAGCCCGGGACATGACAGCCCAGGATGGCAGGACGGCGTCGCAGCGGATGAGACCCTGCGCCTGCCACTGCCGTTGACGATCGCGGATGGGTACCCGGGCATCCCTGGAATTGGGGTTGCTGCGACCGACGGCCACAAGATAGTGGGGGTGATGGGGCCCGTCAACGCCAAATGTAGTGAAATTCGGCAATCCCTTGCGCCGCAAGGATCGTGCCACCGGCGTCCGGATCAGACGCTTCAGACCTGCCGGAACGGGCTGCGCAGTCAAGCCCGAAAGACGTCATTGCGGTGGTACAACGCACCGCGAAAACGGAACAATGACAGCTTCACATGACAGTGATGAAACTGGCTAGGGACAACCCTGTGGACAGGTGGTGGGCAGCCGGTGGGAATCCGGTGGACGCCGGGACCGCCCGCCGGGCAGCGACCCGAGGCTGCATGTGTCGGCCAGGCCGGAGCAGCGGCCGCAGGGAAACGCCGTTGCGCCCTCCCCCCGATCATTGCCGGCCAGCGGCCGGCGCTACCGGAATCCCAGGGGGGTCGTGCCGGCCGCTGGCCGGCAACGCACGCCCGCAGGCCCCCTCACGCCCGGTGCGGGGTGCCCAGG
This sequence comes from Stenotrophomonas sp. PE591, assembly GCF_018320795.1. NCBI lineage: Bacteria > Pseudomonadati > Pseudomonadota > Gammaproteobacteria > Lysobacterales > Lysobacteraceae > Stenotrophomonas > Stenotrophomonas sp. PE591. The sequence continues at coordinate 65,604 of NZ_JAAOKO010000010.1, read as the reverse complement.
TACTCGGCGCTCTGCATTTCGATCAGGCGCGAGGCGGTACGTTCGAACGCCCCTTGCAGGCGCTGGCCGGTGTACAGCTCGATCGGCGAGGTGCTGGCGGTGCAGACCAGGTTGACGTGGCGGTCGTACAGCTCGTCGATCAGGTTGACGAAGCGGCGCGCGGCATCTTCGTTCAGGCGGTCGAAGGCGGGAATGCCGCCCAGCAGCACCGTGTTGAACTCGTGCGCGATCTCGATGTAATCCGAGGGCCCGCGCGGGCCTTCGCACAGCGCGGCGAAATCGAACCAGGCAATGCTCTTGCCGCGGCCACGCACCGGAATCTTGCGGCCCTCGATCTCGATGTTGCCGGGCTTGGCCGGCTGGCCGCCGCTCAGCTCGTTCCAGCGTGTGGCCAGCCACTCATCGCTGTCGGCCGCCAGCGGTGCGCGGTATACCGGCGAGCGGGTCAGCGCGCGCATGCGGTAATCCTCGGTACCTTCGGCATACAGCTCGACGCAGAAGCGCTGCAGCAGGCCAATGGCCGGCAGGAAGCTCTCGCGCTGCAGGCCGTTGAGGTACAGGTTCTCCACTGCGGTGTTGGAGGTGGTGACCAGGGTCACGCCCTCGGCGAACAGGCGCTCCAGCAGCCGCGCCAGCAGCATCGCATCGCCGATGTCGGTGACGAAGAACTCGTCCAGCACCAGCACGCGCAGGTTGCTGCGCCATTCCTGGGCGATCTTCGCCAGCGGGTCGCTCTGGCCCTGGTGCTCGCGCAGGCGCTCGTGGACGCTGCGCATGAAGCGATGGAAGTGGGTGCGGTACTTCTGCTTGATCGGCAGCCCGTCGTAGAACAGGTCGACCAGGAAGGTCTTGCCGCGGCCGACGCCGCCCCAGAAGTACAGGCCCTTGACCGGCTCGGGCTTCTTCCAGAACGAGGACAGGCGGTCCAGCCAACCGTCCTCGGCACTGTCCAGCAGGCCCAGGTGGATGCGGTCCAGCTCGGCCAGCGCCGCATGCTGGGCCGGGTCGTTCTGCCAGTCGCCACGGGCAACCCCTTCCGCGTACCGCTGCGACGGGGTCAGCTCGGTTGCACTCATGCCGCCGCGCCCAGCCAGTGCTTCACGCCGTGGGTCAGCGCGCCGCGCAGGTCGATCAGCTTGCGGTGGAAGAAGTGGCTGGTCTCGGGCATGCGCACCAGCTCATGCGGGAAATCCAGCGAGTCCAGCCACTGGTAGACAGCCTGCGGGTCGACGATCTCGTCCTGCTCGCCCTGGATCACCAGCCAACGGGCCGGCGGTGCGATGCCGTCGAAGTCCCAGCGGCCGGCCGGCGGCGCGATCGAGATCAGCGCTTCCGGCTGCAACTCGGCCGCGGCCTTCAGTGAAACGAACGCGCCGAAGCTGAAACCGGCCAGCCACAGGCGGTCGTCCGGACGCTGGCTGCGCACCCAGGCGGCGACGGCCTTCAGGTCGTCCTGCTCGCCCACGCCATGGTCGAACTCACCGGCCGAACCACCCACGCTGCGGAAGTTGAAGCGCACCGTGGCGATGCCCAGCTCGCGCAGGGTGGTGGCGGTCATGGTGACCACCTTGTTGTGGAGGGTGCCGCCTTCGGTGGACAACGGGTGGCAGATGATGGCCACGATCGGCTGCACCGGCACATCGGCCTTGGGCAGGTCGACGACCACTTCCAGCGGGCCGGCCGGGCCGTCCAGTTCGAGGCAGGCGGTTTCGCCGGGGGCGACGGGGAACGAGTGCTTGTGCATGGCACCATGATACCGTCCCCCGCCCCTGCCCTGTGCCCGTCCCATGCTCTACCTGTCTTTGGCCGTGATCTGCAGCGTGCTGGTTTCGGTGTTGTTGAAGGTGGCCGGACGCCGCCAGCTGGATGTTTCGCAGATGGTCACCTGGAACTATCTGGTGGCGGCAACGCTCACCGCCGTGGTGCTGCGGCCGCCACTGGATGCGCTGCGCGCGCCGCACGCGCCGTGGCTGTCATTGCTGGCGCTGGCGGTGGTGCTGCCCTCGATTTTCCTGGTGCTGGGCCGCGCGGTGGCGGTGGCCGGCATCGTCCGCAGCGATGTGGCGCAGCGGCTGTCGCTGCTGCTGTCATTGGCGGCAGCCTTCCTGTTCTTCGGCCAGACCGCCACGCCGTGGAAGCTGGCCGGGCTTGGCCTGGGCCTGCTGGCGATGGTAGCCATCAGCCTGCGCCCGCGCGGACCGGCGGTGGCGTCCTCGCCCGGTGGCTGGGGCTGGCTGCTGGCGGTATGGGCCGGCTTCGCGGTGGTGGACGTGCTGCTCAAGCAGGTGGCGCTGTCCGGCACGCCGTCGATGGCGGCGGTGCTGGCCAGCTTCAGCGTGGCCTTCGTGCTGATGCTGGCGTTGCAGCTGTGGCGGCACGCCAGTGGCCGCAGCCGGTTGGCCTGGCGCAACCTCGGCGCAGGTGCGCTGCTGGGCCTGCTCAATGGCGGCAACATCCTCTTCTATGTGCACGCCCACCAGTCGATGCCGGACAACCCGGCCACCGTGTTCGCCGGCATGAACATCGGCGTGGTGGTGCTGGGCGCGCTGGTAGGCGTGTTCGCCTTCGGCGAGGCCACCACGAAGTGGAACCGCGCCGGCCTGGCGCTGGCGGTGCTGGCGATCGGGTTGATCGCCTGGGGGTGAGCGTTGGTTGCGGAGGGCCATTTCCGCGCCCGCGGTGGGATGTCACTTTTCTTTTCGCGCGAAAAGAAAAGTAACCAAAAGAAACGCGCCGCCAGCCGCGAGCCGGTGCTGTGCACCGGTACCCTGCGCTTCTCGATGAACCAGGGGACGGCGCCGAACTCGCTGCGCTCAAACATCGGCGCCTCTTCGCCCCTGATTCACCTGCGATGCTCGGCTCGCTTGAAGACGGACTGGAAGATCAAAAGCAACGGCAGGATCCGTGCCGATCAAGGTCCCTCCCAGAGCAGATCCCCGCCGAACCTTATCTGTCGAAACCCAACAACAGCGGGTCGTGGTCGGAGCTGCGCCACGGGCCCTGCACGTTGCGGCCCTGATAGCCGCTGGCATCCTGTTCGTCGGCATTGCTGTGCCACTCGGCGGCACCGCGCAGGCGCTTGGCCATGCCCGGGCTCAGCAGCGCGTGGTCGAGGCGGCCGGTATAGCCGTTGTAGACGTAGCTGTAGGGATGCTCGACCTTGGCGACCTTGAACGCGTCCTGCCAGCCCAGGTCATGCAGGGTGCGGATCGGGTCTTCCATCGCGTAGGCATTGAAATCGCCGAGCAGCACCGCGTCCTTTGCACCGGTACCGGTCGGGTCGGTCTGCAGCCAGGCGTGCAGCTGCTGCGCCGAGGTCACGCGGGTGGCGTTCCAGCAGCCCTGGTTGTCGTTGTGGTCGGCGTCGGCACCGGCGGCGTCGCGGCAGCCCTTTGACTTGAAGTGGTTGGCCACCACCACGAACGGCGCGCCCTGCTTGCCCCGGAAGGCCTGCGCCAGCGGCACGCGGCTGTGCTCGACGAACGGGCCACCGGTCAGCGTGGCCGGCTTGCCCACCGGCTGCAGGCGCGCGCTGCGGTAGATGATGCCGACCCGGATCGGGTTGTCACCGGGGCCGTTGCCCGCGTCGACAAAGCGCCAGTCGCCCTGCGCGCCACGGTCGCGGTTGAGCGCATCGACCAGTTCGGCGATGGCCGACTGCGGGCCGTAGCCGTCGTTCTCCAGTTCCATCAGCGCGGCGACATCGGCGCCCAGCGCGTTGACCGTGGTGACCAGCTTGGCCACCTGCGCCTTGTGTTCCTCCAGCGTGCGTGCGCCGCGCAGGGTCGGGAAGCCACCGCCCTGGCCGTCGCCGTTGAAGAAGTTCTCCAGGTTGAAGGCCGCCACATGCAGGCTGCCCGGCACGGTCGGCACCGCCGGGCGCTTCAGTTCCGGCAGCTTCAGCGCGCCTTCGACCTGCAGGCGCGGATGGCCCTGCGCGTCCATGCGCACGATGCCCTGCACATCGCGCAGCTGCATGCCGGTGCGCAGCACCGGGTTGCCCGGCAGGTAAGCCACGCTGGCCGGGTCGCGGGCATCGCTGCCATCTTCCAGCACCAGGCGGCGGCGCTGGTTGTCGGCCCTCACCTGCTCATAGCCGGCAGTGCCCGGCGTGGCCACTTCGGTCGGCTGCCAGAGGCGGCCATCGAAGGCCACGGTGAGCTGGCCGAAGCGCTCCAGGCCGTCGGTACCGGCCAGGGTCAGCGGTGCGGCGATGCGCACGCGCTGGCCATCCAGTGCACGCCAGTCGGCCGGCGCGGCGGTCAGCACCACGGTGGCGCTGCCGCGCGCAGCGGAGGGCGACGTGACCGGTGCGGCCTGCGGCTGGGCAAAGGCGCCGGCCGGCAGCAGCAGGGACAGGGCAAGGGCGAGGGAACGGCGGCGCATCGACGGGCGACTCCATGGAAGAGGCGCACAGACTAACCTTGAAATGCGAAACCCCAGCGACGCGCGCGGTTTTGGCCTTGGCCGGCAAAGCCGCCGGCGGCAGACGGAGAACGACCGCGGCGATTGGGGCGACCGGCGGGTAGAGTCGACGGTTAGTCGACTATCGCGCGCAGCGCGGGCTTTTTCGGTGGCGTTGGGAAGAGCAGTCGACTCTACCCCCTTCCCGCGATTCCGCCATCCCATTCGGCCGTTCCATGTTCCGCGGTTCCGCCATCCCGTTCGGCGGTTCCATGTTTCGACGTTTCCGCCGTTTCGCGGTTTGGCCGTTCCGGCGCTTACTTCAGGTTGCCCAGCATCCAGTCCACGGTGGCGTGGATCTGTTCCTCGGTCAGGGCCGGGTTGCCACCCTTGGGCGGCATGATGCCGCCATCCGGGCCGGTGTAGCCCTCGATGGCGTGCTTGTAGAGGGTGTCCTTGCCCTGCGCGATGCGCTTGTCCCAGTGCGAATGGTCCAGCGTCGGCGCCATGCCCACGCCGGTGGTGTGGCAGGCGGTGCACAGGTTGTCGAAGATGACCTTGCCGTCCTTGGTGCCACCGTACGCCACCTGCGACGCGGCCTTGGCCAGCGCGGCGGCCTTGGCCGCTGCCTGCGCGGCGGCGCCGGTGCTGCCGGCATAGACCGCGCCGGTGGGCGAAATGCGCTGTTCGGTGCGCTTGGCCGCCGTCGGCGACACCTCGGGCGGAATCCGGGTGTGGATGTAGGCGGCAAGGAGGATGAGGCCGAGGGTGATGGTCGCCAGCAGCGCGATCACCATGGAGAAGCGTTTCAGGAACTCCAGATCGTAATTCCGCACTCTTCGTTACCCCTGGCTGATAGTCGTTGGACCACGGCTGAGCGACTGCGTGATGGACCGAGTATAGAACGCGCTTTGCGTGCGACAACAGGCGTCACTGCTGGTGCGGCGCAACATGCCGGGGGCTGGGGTCAGATCCCTTTTGCGGCGCAGAAGGGATCTGACCCCAGCAACAGAAGCCGGCCAGCGGCCGGCTCTACCACGTTACCGGGCGCCGATCGCGCGCAGGCAGAAGCTGCAGATCGCATCCACCAGCGCGTCTTCGTCGCGGTGCGCTTCGCGGCTGGGTGCGGTCGGGCCGACCATCGCCTCGGTGAAGGCGCCGACCAGGCAGGCGGCGGCCACATGCGCGTCCTGCGCCGGCAGCTCGCCGGCGGCCACGCCCTCCTCCACCAGCCGCAGGAAGACATCCCCAAAGGCACGACGGCCACGCATGCGTTCGGCTTCCACGTCCGGGTCGACCGGCTCGACGATGAAGGCATGGGCCAGCCCCGGCCCGGCCAGGGCGCGGCGAACGAAGGCGGTGATCGCCAGCCGCAGGCGCTCGCTGGCCACCTCCGGACCACTGGCGATGCGCTCCATGATCGCGACCTCGTGGGCCACCGCGGCGTTGAGCACCTCCACGAACAGCTCGGCCTTGGACGGGAAATGGCGATAGATCAGGCCGGTGGATACCCCCGCCTGGGTTGCCACGGCGGTCACCGGGGCATTGCGCCAGCCGCCGGTGGCGACCAGCTCGCGAGTGGCCAGCAGGATCCGTTCACGGGCCCCGGCCAGGCGTTCTTCCATCAGTGCAGAGCGTTTGTAGGCCATGTTTTGATTCTGGTTTCAATTTTTGAATTTGTATTCACTTCTTATCCGAACCCCGCTACGCTGGGTCCAATCGCCCGTGCGGGCAGCGGTCCTGCAGACCGCCGCCCGCTCCCCCGCCGGGTGCGTCCATTTCCTGCCATCCCGTCGTGGAGCCACCACAATGCACGTGCCATCCCTGAACTTCGACCTTGGCGAAGACATCGACCTGCTGCGCCAGAGCGTGGCCCATTTTGCCGCCGCCGAGGTCGCACCGCTGGCCGCCGAGGCCGATGCCAGCAACCAGTTCCCGCTGGCCCTGTGGCCGAAGCTGGGCGAACAGGGCCTGCTCGGCCTCACCGTGGAAGAAGCATACGGCGGCACCGGCATGGGCTACCTGGCCCACGTGGTGGCGATGGAAGAAATCTCGCGTGCCTCCGGCGGCATCGGCCTGTCCTATGGCGCGCACTCCAACCTGTGCGTGAACCAGCTGCGCAAGAACGGCAACGAAGAACAGAAGCAGCGCTTCCTGCCCGGCCTGTGCGACGGCAGCCTGGTCGGCGCGCTGGCAATGAGCGAGCCGGGTGCCGGTTCGGACGTAGTGTCGATGAAGCTGCGCGCCGACAAGCGCGGCGACCGCTACGTGCTCAACGGCAACAAGATGTGGATCACCAACGGCCCGGATGCCGACGTGCTGGTGGTCTATGCCAAGACCGACATGGACGCCGGCGCCAAGGGCATCACCGCGTTCCTGGTCGAGAAGGGCATGAAGGGCTTTTCCACCGCGCAGAAGCTGGACAAGCTGGGCATGCGCTCCTCGCCCACCTGCGAGCTGGTGTTCCAGGACTGCGAAGTGCCGGAAGAAAACGTGCTGGGCCAGGTCGGTGGTGGCGTGCGCGTGCTGATGTCCGGCCTGGACTACGAGCGCGTTGTGCTGTCCGGCGGCCCGCTGGGCCTGATGGCCGCGGCGATGGACGTGGTGATGCCGTACGTGCACGAGCGCCACCAGTTCGGTGAGGCGATCGGCAGCTTCCAGCTGATCCAGGCCAAGATCGCCGACATGTACGTCGGCCTGGGCGCCTGCCGCGCCTATGTCTATGCCGTGGCGCGCGCCTGCGACCAGGGCCGCACCACCCGCCAGGACGCCGCCGGTGCCATCCTGTACGCCGCCGAGAAGGCCACCTGGCTGACCGGCCAGGCGATCCAGATCCTGGGCGGCAACGGCTACATCAACGAATACCCGACCGGCCGCTTGTGGCGCGACGCCAAGCTGTATGAAATCGGCGCCGGCACCTCGGAGATCCGCCGCATGCTGATCGGCCGCGAACTGTTCCAGCGCACCCTGTAAGGCCACCGCGATGACCGTCCTGAACAGCCAGCTGCAACCGGGCAGCGATACCTTTGAAGCCAACCGCGCGGCCATGCAGGCCGTGGTTGACGATCTGCACGCCACCCTGGCGCGCACCGCGCTGGGTGGCAGCGAAGCCGCACGCGCCAAGCACACCGCACGCGGCAAGCTGCTGGTGCGTGACCGCATCGACGCCCTGCTCGACCCCGGCAGCGCCTTCCTGGAAATCGCGCCGCTGGCCGCGCATGGCATGTACGAAGACGCCGTGCCGGCCGCCGGCGTGGTGGCCGGCATCGGTCGGGTGAGCGGCGTGGAGTGCGTGATCGTGGCCAACGATGCCACGGTCAAGGGCGGCACCTACTACCCCATGACGGTGAAGAAGCACCTGCGCGCGCAGGAGATTGCCGAACAGAACCACCTGCCGTGCATCTACCTGGTCGATTCCGGCGGCGCGTTCCTGCCGCTGCAGGACGAAGTCTTCCCCGACCGTGACCATTTCGGCCGCATCTTCTACAACCAGGCCAACCTGTCGGCGCAGGGCATTCCGCAGATCGCCTGCGTGATGGGCAGCTGCACCGCTGGTGGCGCCTACGTGCCGGCGATGAGCGACGAGACGGTGATCGTGCGCGAGCAGGGCACGATCTTCCTCGGCGGCCCGCCGCTGGTGAAGGCGGCCACCGGTGAAGTAGTGACCGCCGAGGAACTGGGCGGCGCCGACGTGCACACGCGCATATCCGGCGTGGCCGACCACATGGCTGACAACGATCTGCAGGCACTGGCACGGGTGCGTGCGATCATCGCGCAGCTGAACTGGCGCAAGCCGGAACCGGCGATGGCGGTGCAGGCCAGCGAAGAACCGCTGCTGCCGGCACACGAACTGTACGGTGTGATCCCGGCCGATACGCGCAAGCCCTACGACGTGCGCGAAGTGATCGCGCGCCTGGTCGATGGCTCGCGCTTCGACGAATTCAAGCCGCGCTATGGCGCGACGCTGGTGACCGGCTTCGCGCATCTGAACGGCTACCCGATCGGCATCATCGCCAACAACGGCATCCTGTTCTCCGAGTCGGCCCTGAAGGGCGCGCACTTCATCGAGCTGTGCACCCAGCGCAACATTCCGCTGGTGTTCCTGCAGAACATCACCGGCTTCATGGTCGGCCGCAAGTACGAACAGGGCGGCATCGCCAAGGACGGCGCCAAGCTGGTGATGGCGGTGGCCTGCGCCAAGGTTCCCAAGTTCACCGTGGTGATCGGCGGTTCGTTCGGCGCCGGCAACTACGGCATGTGCGGCCGCGCGTACTCGCCGAACTTCCTGTGGATGTGGTCGAACGCACGCATCGGCGTGATGGGCGGCGAGCAGGCCGCCAGCGTGCTGGCCACGGTCAAGCGCGATGGCATCGAAGCCAAGGGCGGCCAGTGGCCGGCTGCGGAGGAAGACGCGTTCAAGGCGCCGATCCGCGACCAGTTCGAGCAGCAGGGCCACCCGTACTACGCCAGCGCGCGCCTGTGGGACGACGGCGTGATCGATCCGGCCGACACCCGCCGGGTGCTGGCCCTGGCGCTGTCGGCCAGCCTCAACGCCGCCCCGCAGCAGACGCGCTTCGGCGTGTTCCGCATGTAATCCATGCCATGACCGAGCACGCTCCCATGAAGCCCGTTGCCATGTTCACCAAAGTCCTGATCGCCAACCGTGGCGAAATCGCCTGTCGCGTCATCGCCACCTGCCGCCGCCTCGGCATCGCCACCGTGGCGGTGTATTCCGATGCCGACCGCAACGCGCGCCACGTGCGCCTGGCCGACGAAGCCATCCGCATTGGTCCGGCCGCCGCGCGTGATAGCTACCTGCGCGGCGATGCGCTGCTCGACGCGGCACGCGCGACCGGCGCGCAGGCCATCCACCCCGGCTACGGCTTCCTGTCCGAGAATGCCGACTTCGCCGATGCCTGCACCGCCGCCGGCATCACCTTCATCGGGCCGCCGGCCAGCGCCATCCGCGCGATGGGCGACAAGAGCGCGGCCAAGGCGCTGATGGCCAAGGCCGGCGTACCGCTGACCCCGGGCTACCACGGCGACCAGCAGGCACCGGACTTCCTGCGCACGCAGGCCGACGCCATCGGCTACCCGGTACTGATCAAGGCCAGCGCCGGTGGCGGTGGCAAGGGCATGCGCAAGGTCGAGCGCAGCGAGGACTTCGTCGATGCGCTGGCCAGCTGCCAGCGCGAGGCGGCCTCGGCGTTCGGCAACGAACACGTTCTGGTCGAGAAGTACGTCGAGCGCCCGCGCCATATCGAGATCCAGGTATTCGGCGACAGCCACGGTGACGCGGTGTACCTGTTCGAGCGCGACTGCTCGGTGCAGCGCCGCCACCAGAAGGTGCTGGAAGAAGCGCCGGCCCCGGGCATGAGCGCGGAACGTCGTGCTGCGATGGGCAAGGCGGCGGTCGATGCCGCGCGCGCGGTGGGCTATGAAGGTGCGGGCACGGTGGAGTTCATCGCCGGCCCGGACGGCGATTTCTACTTCATGGAAATGAACACCCGCCTGCAGGTCGAGCACCCGGTCACCGAGTACATCACCGGTACCGACCTGGTGGAATGGCAGCTGCGCGTGGCCTCGGGCCAGCCGCTGCCGCTGCGCCAGGAGCAGCTGGCCATCCACGGCCACGCGATCGAAGCGCGCCTGTATGCCGAAGATGCCGACCGTGGCTTCCTGCCCTCCACCGGCACCCTGCGCCGCCTGCGCCTGCCAATCCCGTCGGCCCATGTGCGCGTGGATACCGGCGTGGAGGAAGGCGACAGCATCACCCCGTACTACGACCCGATGATTGCCAAGCTGATCGTCTGGGACGTGGACCGCGATGCCGCGCTGCGCCGCATGAGCCAGGCGCTGGCCGACTGCCAGGTGGTAGGCGTGACCACCAATGCCGGCTTCCTGCGCCGGCTGGTGAATACCGATTCGTTCGCGCAGGCCAGGCTGGATACCGCGCTGATCGAACGCGAACAGGCGGCATTGAGTGCAGTGGGCGACACGGATGACGCCCTGTGGCAGCTGGCCGCCGTGGCCGCTGTTGCAAGCACTGCCGGTGCCAGCATCGACGCACGCGATCCGCATTCGCCGTGGCAGGTCCAGGATGGCTGGCGCCTCGGCGCATCGGCACCGCGCGTGCTGCCGCTGCAGCAGGGCGAACGCAAGCACACGCTCAAAGTGTGGGCACAGGCCGATGGCTGGCGCGTGCAGCGCGATGACGCCGCGCCGGTTCAGGTGATCGGCACAGCCGATGCGCAGCATCTTACCGTGCAGCTGGGCGAACGCCGCTGGTCGCTGCAGCTGCTGCGCGACGGTGACCAGCTGTACCTGTTCGGCGCCGACGGCCAGCACCGCTTCACCCTGCACGATCCGGTGGGCGAATCGGACCACGCCGTGGCCGATGCCGGCAGCCTGCTGGCGCCGATGCCGGGCAGGATCGTCGCGACACTGGTCGCGGCCGGCACCGAGGTCAAGCGCGGCACGCCGCTGGTGGTGCTGGAAGCGATGAAGATGGAGCACACCCTGCAGGCACCGGCGGATGGGACGGTGAAGGGCTATCGCGCCAAGGCCGGCGACCAGGTGGGTGATGGCGCGGTACTGGTGGACTTCGAAGCGGCGTGATGCAGCAGAGGCCGCGCGGGGTCAGCCCGCGCGGTCTTCAAGGTTCCAGATCGTGCCTGCAGGGTCCAGTTCGCTGGTCGTCATCCGTGATGCGCGCCATCCGAAACCGCAGACCGCGAGTACCCCCTCATTGATCGTGTCCAGGCCCAAGGCACGTTCGATGGGCTTTTCGTTGATCGCTGCAGTAATGAATGCTCCCAGGCCGGCATCCGTGGCCGCCAGGTACAGCGTCTGGGATAGATGTCCCGCTTCCATCGCGACAACCCGATAGCTTTTCCCATGCTGGCGATACTTCCAGTACGTCCTGTTGAAACGCGGGGCCAGGACCAGCAGCACGTGCGCATCCGCGAACCAGTGCTGCTGGCCGACCATGGACATCACGAAGTCGCGATCGATGGCCATGGGGCAATCAACCGGCATCAGTCCGTGGCCCTGCGCTCGATAGAGATACATGCCCGCGGCAAGTCCATCGACATTGCGCACCAGCACGTAGGCTTCCACAGGATGCAGTCCGCCGCCCGAAGGGACGTTCTTCTTCAGGAACACCAGATCATCGCCCTCACGCTGGCAGCTGCTGCTGCCGAATGCCCGTTGCAGCATCTGGCTCAGCAGGGGCAGCGGCAGTGATCGGGTGACATCGAAGTTCCGGCAGGTGACGCGCCGCGCCAGCAGTGCGTCGAAATCGGTGGACTGCTGAGGCGGCAGTGGTACCAACCCAGCGTCGGCAGCGGCAGCGTGCGGTGGCGGCGGTCCCAATGTCCTGCGCATCTGCGAGGCCGTTTCGATCTGTGATTCACGCATGTTGCGAACGGCGTCAACATCCTCCCAGCGTGAGAAGGCATGCATGACCGCAGCCAGGGGATGCCAATGCGTTGCACGCAACCGCTCGTCACGAGCGGCAACATCGTCATCCTGCCCGCGGGTCAACACCAGGCCACTGGCGATCAGCAGGTCCATCGCGGGTGAACAGGCCTTCCCTGCCTCAAGCGTGGTCCATGCACTTGGGCTCAGGCTTCCCAGCAGTGCCTGTGCCGCATCGTCCAGCACCACCGGTCCATCCAGGTGGGGGGCGAGTGCCTCCCAGGCAAGCGTGCGCACCAGCCCATCACCACCGCGCAGCAGGCCCTCAAACTCAAACCGGATCTGCTCGGTGGGCTGTACCACTACGATCGCGCAGCGCCTGACATCCATCGGATCAGCCCTTCCTTCATCGTGAATCCACGTTATCGAACCGCGACCCGATTCCTTTACATCTCCCGCTCTACCCTCTCAAGAACCGCTTGGCCAAGCCGACATCACCACTGCCCCTCGACACTCCATGGATGCAGGACACAATGCCCACGTTGACGCTCTCGCTGCCGGTCGCAAGGACGCTGGTTCAGCGCCTCGCCACCGATGACACCTTCCGCCAGCTCTTCGCCACCGACACGGCTGCCGCGATACTGCTGGCTGGGCACGTTCCATCCAACCCGGCTGACCTTCAGCAGTTCGTCCAGGATTGCTGCAAGAATATCTGCCTGGCGGAGAAAGACGTCATCGCACAGGCCGAAGAGCAGATCATCGCCATGCTGACCAGTGGTACCGGCTACTCCGTGCCGATGCTTGAGGACGGTTACGGCTCGCCGCGCACGCTGCGCTGAGGCATCGAGGCCATGGTGTCGGCAGCCTCGATTGCCGGCGCCGCCATGAGCCTCCGCACATCCACTACGTTAAGCGCCTGCAGGCAGAAGCTGCATTGCGCTTCTGCATATGCAAATCCGGGGCGATCACGCAGCCAACGCGTCTGCTCCTGGGCAACATCCTTCAGGCCCGCCTCCAGCGCCAGGTCACGCACTGCCAGCCGCACCTGCAGGCGTGGCTGCTTCTTCAGCAGCGGTACGAGCAGGTCCAGCCCGGCCTGGGGCCGGCCCTCATGCTGCATCATCCGCCCGGCCAACAGGGTGACGTACTGGCGCAACACGCTGCTGTCAGGAAGATCCTGAAGCGCGTTCATCCGGGCCTGGACCGCCTTGGCCGGTGCGGCATCGCCCAGTCTCAGTGCCAGCAAGGCTGCCGCGTGTGCTGCAACCAGGCGATCCACTACCTCCACCGCGGGTTCGCCGCTCAGCTCTGCAAACGGCGCGGTCGCGGCCACGCGCGCCACCATCAGCGCCTTCGACCTTCTGCCGGCCATCATGTAGGCGACGGCCAGGGGCATGTCGAAGTTGTACCGATCCATGCCCTGGCGCTGTCCGGCAAGCATCCTTCCCTGTTCGGCGAGCTTGATGGCGCCCTCGACATCGCCTTGGTCAAGCGCAATCGTGGTAGCGAAATTGCCAGCATGGAAGTTGCCTGGATCGATCCGCGCAAGCAGCGCATTGGCCTTCTCGAACTCGGAACGCGCTGCCGCCACCGTCGCCTGGCGCATCAATGCACCTTCCCAACCATTGCCGGCGGCACGACTGAACGCGATGTCAGCCTCTGCGTAGCGCTCGCTGGCCAGCAAGGCGCGGCCGTACTGGTCCTGCGCGATCTCAGGCAGCTCGACCCTGCTTTGTGCAACACGCCTGGAAAGCGCCAGGGCCTCGGCAAGGCGGTTCTCGTGGAAAAGATTCAGACCGGCGTTGTAGCTTGCAGGCATGTAATCCGGATACAGCTCCGCCATGCGCGCCCAGCCATCGGTGGCGCGATCCGGATCACTGATCTGCAGCGCCCAGTTCTGCACGTACAGGCGCTCGCGCGGCGTAAGGTGCCCTGATCGACGGTCGGCCTCTGCCAGCAGACGCCGGGCATCGCGGTAATTCATCATGGCGAAGCGACAGCGGGCTTGGCCCAGCCATGCCAGGGCGAACTCAGGATCGACCTCGATCGCCTGCCCGAAGAACGCCATCGCGCCGTTGAAATCTCCTCGGCTGTAGCGCTTCTGGCCCAAGGCAAACGCACGCAACGCATCCATGCTGCCCGTGGTCACCTCCGGCAGGGATTGGCTGTCGCGCTGGATCAATGCGGGCTCTTCGCCCAGGCGATCGCGCAGCTGGCGCGAAACATCGTCCACCGCCGCCAGTACCGCACCCGCCTTCGCATCGGCGGATACCACGGCCAGGGTGCGCAGCGTCGACGGCTCGACCACCTCCACGCTGAAGCGGGTTCGGCCGCCGACATCGGTCGCCGATGGCACGAACACCAGGCGGGCGCCCGTGCGCACCGCCACAGCGGCGGCATCGCCACGTTCGCGGACACCGCGATCCGGCGGTTTCCGCATCATCTCAAGGGTGCGGCCGACGCGGTCGTCACTGACGACGTTGACGTAGCGGGACTGCTCGAGACTGATCCGGAACGCCTGGTCCAGGGCGTCATCGAGCAGTCGATTGCCGGTGAGGTTATGCAGCCCGCCGAGCACCACCCAGTCGCGTTCGGCGAACGCGATGGCCGGCTGTGGCCGGGTCAGCAACCAGACGCCAAGCACCGCGGCCAGCAGTACGGCGGCCTGCGCCGCCATCGCCAGCGGTCGGCGCCACAACGGAAGATCACGCCGGGCCTTGGCCGTGTGCCGCAGCCGCCCCGGGGTGGGCATGCCCGCCGCCTGCACGCCGTAGACTTCGGCTGGCTGGCTCACGCCCTTGAAGCGCCATCGCCCGAACGATCGCCATTGCAGGCCTTCAGCCATCGCGCCCAGCGACCCACTGGAGCGACGCACGATGGATTCGGCCACCGCCGAAAGCAGGATCTGGCCCGGACGTGCCAACTGCATCAGGCGCGCCGCCGTCGGCTTGGCCAGGCCTTCGACTTCAATCGCCTTGGCGCCAGCCCGCACTGCCTCGGCGCTGTTCTCCCAGGTCAGCACATCGCCCACATGCAGACCGGCCCGCGCCTGCAGATGGATCTCGTGTCTCTGCCCCAGCGGCTGCAGCCCACGCTGGTAATCCAATGCGAAGCCAAGCGCGTCGATCGGGCGCTTGAACAGCATGAACAGTCCGTCGGAGCGATCGATCAGCTGGCCGTTCCAGCGCTGCTGCAGCGCCAGCACCAGGCGGTCGTGTTCCTGGAACAGTTCGGCGGCAGCGACATCGCCGATGCGTTCGACCAGCAGCAGCGAGTCACACAGGTCGGTGAACAGCAGGGCGCGCAGTTGCTGGTTGTGCGGCGCCGACGTTCCGTTGTCGCCATTCATCGCCTCTGTCTCCCGATCTAGGGTGAGTCCACTGCGTCTGCCCAACGCAGGCAGTTGCCACCATCACGCTTGGCCTGGTACAGCGCACGATCCGCGCTGGCGTACCACTCGCTCCAGCCCGCATCCGGGTCCAGCAGGCTGGCACCGATGCTGACCAGGCTGACGTGCGGCGTGCCGTGGCTGCGCTCAAGCAGGCCGTGTACCGCGCTGAGGATGAACTCTGCCGCGTGCTGCACGATCTCGTGGTTGCCACGACGCAGGATCAGGCAGAACTCGTCACCGCCGAGCCGGCAGGCCAGGTCCTGCTCACCGGCCATCGAGCGCAGGATGTTGCCCATGCTCTGCAGCACGCGATCGCCGGCCTGGTGGCCATGGCGGTCATTGATCTGCTTGAAGCGGTCGCAGTCGATGAGCAGCAGCGCCTGCGGCAGCCCACTGCCATCGGCGCGGCATTCCTGCAGGTACAGAGTGAGGCCACGGCGGTTGTGCAGCCCGGTCAGTTCATCGGTACGCACCAGTTCACGGGTGTGGGTCAGCTGGTGGGTAGTGATGTACAGATTGTCCAGCGCGGTTTCCAGATCATGGTTGCGCCGGCGCAGCTGGCTGATCAGGGCCTGTTCGTTGGTCAGCACGCGCATGATCGTGCGGCGCAGGAAGTAGGCGACCAGGCCCGGATCGGATTCCACCAGACGATGGAAGTCGGCGGGCCCCAGCTCAAGCACCTCGCAGTCCACCAGGGCGCGCGCACTGGCGCTGCGCGGGTGATCACCCACCAGCAGGCCCAGCTCACCGAAGAACTCCTGCTGCCCGAGGGTCTTGATCACCAGGTCCTCGCCGAAATCCAGTTCGATCTGGCCTTCCAGGATCACGTACATGCGCTCGCCACGGTGGCCACGCTGGAACAGCCACTGCCCGGCATGAAGCTTGCGTGGACGGGCAAATCTGGCGAACAATGCGACCTCGGCATCGGACAGCAGCGCATGCACGATCTCGGCCATCGCCACCCGGGCGATACCTGACGTCACATCACTGTTCTCGGCCGCACCCCTGCCGGTCATTCCCTGCACCCGCCGCCAGCGTCCCCTGGTGAGCCGCGGAGCATAGCACCGCTTTAAAATGTGCGCCCTATCTCATTTTGAGCCGTGTGGTCCGCTTTCCCGGTGTGAAGGCGCACGGTGGCCGTTCTGCCCGCCACGGTCCACGGAAAAGTCGTTCCGGATCAATCTGATGGCCACCTTCACAGGGTTTCGGCCAAGTTGCCGGACTGTGGGGTGCGCTGGATTGACGCTGCATGCGTTCATCGCGTTTCCATCGATACAACAACGCCGGCAGGTCCCTCGACCGGCCGGCGTTGCCTGGCCCTTCCCTGGCCACCCTGATCGGATTCGCGCCCACGGTAGAGCCGGCCGCTGGCCGGCTTCTCCGTAGTGCACGAAGGCGCACGTGGGTGCCGGCCAGCGGCCGGCACGATCGCATCACGCGGCGCGTTCGCTGCGCCCGCCGTGGAACTGCTCTTCTTCGGTCGAGCCGGTCAACGCGGTGGTCGAGGACTGGCCCTGCTGGATCGCCTGGGTCACGGCATCGAAGTAGCCGGTGCCAACCTCGCGCTGGTGCTTGACGGCGGTGAAGCCACGCTCGGCGGCTTCGAACTCGGCTTCCTGCAGTTCCACGAACGCGCTCATCTGGCGGCGTGCGTAGCCGTGGGCCAGATTGAACATGCCGTAGTTCAGCGCGTGGAAGCCGGCCAGGGTGATGAACTGGAACTTGTAGCCATAGCTGCCCAGCTCACGCTGGAACTTGGCGATGGTGGCGTCGTCCAGGTTCTTCTTCCAGTTGAAGCTGGGCGAGCAGTTGTAGGCCAGCAGCTTGCCCGGGAACTTCGCATGGATCGCCTCGGCGAACCTGCGTGCGAATTCCAGGTCCGGCTTGCCGGTCTCGCACCACACCAGGTCGGCGTAGGGCGCGTAGGCCAGGCCACGGCTGATCGCCTGGTCCAGGCCATTGCGGGTCTTGTAGAAGCCCTCGACGGTGCGCTCGCCGGTGGTGAACGGGCGGTCGTTGCCGTCGATGTCACTGGTCAGCAGATCCGCGGCCTCGGCATCGGTGCGCGCGACCAGCAGGGTCGGCACGCCCAGCACGTCGGCGGCCAGGCGTGCGGCGTTGAGCTTCTCGATGGCCTCGCGGGTCGGCACCAGCACCTTGCCGCCCATGTGGCCGCACTTCTTCACCGACGCCAGCTGGTCTTCGAAATGCACGCCGGCGGCGCCGGCCTCGATCATCGCCTTCATCAGTTCGAAGGCGTTGAGTACGCCGCCGAAACCGGCTTCTGCGTCGGCCACGATCGGCTGCAGGAAGTCGATGTCATCCTTGCCTTCGGCGTGGTGCAGCTGATCGGCACGCAGCAGCGTGTTGTTGATGCGCTTGACCACCGCCGGCACCGAATCGGCCGGGTACAGCGACTGGTCCGGATACATCTGGCCGGCCAGGTTGGCGTCGGCCGCCACCTGCCAGCCGGACAGGTAGATCGCCTTCAGCCCGGCCTTGACCTGCTGCATGGCCTGGTTGCCGGTCAGTGCACCCAGCGCGTTGACGAACTCGCGCTCATGCAGCGATGCCCACAGCTTCTCCGCACCCAGGCGGGCCAGCGAATGCTCGATGTGGACGGTGCCGCGCAGGCGCACCACGTCGGCGGCGCTGTAGTTGCGCTGGATGCCTTCCCAACGCGGATTGGTATCCCAGTCGTGCTGGATCTGTTCGGCAGTGGGCAGCTTGCTCATGTCTTTCTCCAGTTCGGTTCGTGCGTGCAACGGGGAGGGAAACGGCGGGTTTGCGGGCAGTCGGTCAGTCGATGCGCGCGTAGGCCGGCAGAGTCAGGAAATCGGTCAGTTCGTCGCTGCGGCTCAGTTCGCCGAGCAGGGCGATGGCCTCGCCGATGCGTGCGCCACCGGGCAGCGCGGCGGTATCGCCCAGCCGTGCCGGCAGCTGCGAGAGGGTGGAATCCAGCAGCGCGAGGTCGATCGCGGTGCCGTCGTCCAGCTGCTGGCCCGGCGTGTGCAGCCACTGCCACAGCTGGCTGCGACTGATCTCGGCGGTGGCCGCATCCTCCATCAGGTGGTGGATCGGCACGCAGCCGTTGCCATCCAGCCAAGCGGCCAGGTAGCGCACGCAGACTTCCACGTTGCCTTCGAAACCGGCGCGGGTGATGGTGCCCGGCGGCCGTGCGATCAGTTCGTCGCGGCCGACGCGCACGTCCTGGCGCAGCACGCTGTGCTGGTTCGCACCGGGCATGTGTTCGTCGAAGATCGCCATTGCCACCGGAATCAGCGCCGGGTGCGCAACCCAGGTGCCGTCATGGCCGGCGGTGACTTCGCGCAGCTTGTCGGCGCGCACGCGGGCCATCGCCTGTTCGTTGGCGGCGGCATCGTTGTTGATCGGAATCTGCGCGGCCATGCCGCCCATCGCATGCGCACCGCGGCGATGGCAGGTCTGGATCAGCAGTTCCGAATAGGCCTTCAGGAACGGCTGGGTCATGGTCACCTGGCCGCGTTCGGGCAGCACGCGGTCGGCGTGGCGGCGGAAGGTCTTCAGGTACGAGAAGATGTAGTCCCAGCGCCCGCAGTTCAGGCCGACGATGCGGTCACGCAGCGCGTGCAGGATCTCGTCCATCTCGAACACCGCCGGCAGCGTTTCGATCAGCACCGTCACCTTGATCTGGCCATGCGGCAGGCCGAGCATGCCTTCGATGTGCGACAGCGCGGTCTCCCACAGCGCCGCCTCTTCCATGCTCTGCAGCTTGGGCAGGTAGAAGTACGGGCCGCGGTCCTTCGCCTGCAGGGTGCGGGCGTTGTGGAAGGCGAACACCGCCGCGTCGAACAGGCCACCGGCCAGCGGCTGGCCGTCGATGGCCACGTGCTTTTCGTCCAGGTGCCAGCCGCGCGGGCGCACGATCAGCACCGCCTGCTCGTCGTACGGGCGCAGGCTGTAGTGCTTGCCATTTGCAGCGGTGAATTGCAGATCACCGCGCACCGCCGCCGCCAGCGACTGCTGCCCGGCCAGCAGGTTGCGCCAGGTCGGCGAGGTCGAATCCTCGAAGTCGGCCATGAACACCTTGGCGCCGGAGTTCAGCGCGTTGATGACCATCTTCGGATCGGTCGGGCCGGTGATCTCGACGCGGCGGTCCTGCAGCGCGGCCGGCAGCGGGGCAACGCGCCAGTCGCCGTTGCGGATCGCGGTGGTGTCTTCGCGGAAGTCCGGCAGGCCGCCCTGGTCGAAGAACGCCTGGCGCTCGCGGCGGGCCTGCAGCCGTGCCTGCCGGCCCGGTTCCACCGCACGGTGCAGCGACACCAGCAGGGCCAGCAGCGGTGCCGGTAGCACGGTGTCCTGGCCGGCCACGCGGGTCGCCAGGGCGATGCCGGGGGTAGCCTTGCTGGCAGGGGTGGGAACAGCGGAAGCGACGGCGGACATGGGGCGACTCCAGCGGTGGGGGAACGACTCCACGGTGCCGCTGGGCCGGAGTATTTGGCAAAACAGTTTTTGCAATGTTCTACATAAGTTGTGCTAATACTCGTGACACGATGAGCACACGCACCCCGCCAAGTCCGCGTTTTTCCTACAAATCCGACAGGTTGAAGCCGCTGCGCGCGTTCTGCCAGACCGTGCGCCTGGGTTCGGTCTCACGGGCGGCTGAGGCACTTTTCGTCAGCCAGCCGGCGATCAGCCTTCAGTTGCAGGCGCTGGAACGGGAGCTGGGGGTACCGCTGTTCGAGCGCAGCGGGCGGCGCCTGGTGCCCAGCCGCGAGGGCCAGCTGCTGTATGAAATGGCGCAGCCACTGGTGGAAAACCTGGACGGGCTGGAGGCGCGCTTCCGCGACAAGGTGCGCGGACTGGATGCGGGCGAACTGAACATCGCCGCCAACAGTTCCACCATCCTCTACCTGCTGCCGAAGATCGTCGAACGCTTCCGCCTGCATCACCCGGACGTGCGCCTGACCCTGCACAACGCGATCAGCGCCGACGGCACCGACCTGCTGCGCGAGGATGCCGCCGACCTGGCGATCGGTTCGATGACCGATGTGCCGGCCGACCTGAGCTACGCCCCGGCCTACCGCTTCGAGCAGGTGCTGATCGCACCGCACGATCATCCGCTGGCCAGTGGCGGCGAGCTGGAGCTGGCCGACATCGCGCGCTATCCGCTGGTACTGCCGCCGAAGCGGCAGATCACCTATCGCCTGGTGGACCAGGTGTTCCAGCGCCACCGCATCGCCTACACCGTGGCACTGGAGGTCGGCGGCTGGGAGGTGATCAAGCAGTACGTGGCGATGGGCATGGGCATTTCGATCGTGCCGGCGCTGTGCCTGAACGAGGCCGACCGCGAGCGGTTGGCGGCGCGGTCGATGAAGCGCTGGTTCCCGGAACGCAGTTACGGGGTGATCGTGCGCCGGGGCAAGGCGCTGTCGGCGCAGGCGCGGGCGTTCATCGAGCTGATCCAGCCGGAGTTGTTCAGCCCACGCGATTACGACCAGAGCGGGCATTCGGAGCGGTGAGGAGTGTTCTGGTTTGCAGGGCTGCCGCCCTGCACCTGCAGAGGCCGAAGCAACGGCAACGTCAACGGCAACAGCGGGCATTCCGTGGGATGGCGGGGTGGGTCCGGTTGCGGGGGACGCCGTAAACCCCGCTCCGCGGTCCGGCCCAGCCGCTGGCGGCTGTGCGTTCGGGCGCTTGCGAAGCAATGCTTCGCAAGCAAAGCGCCCTCACCCTTGGGGGCTTGGTCGCGGCATCCATGCCGCTCACACCCCCGCAACCGGATCCACCCCGCCTTCGACAGTTGGTCGCTGCTGTTGGTGCCAGCTGCTGTTGGTGGGTGCCGACCGTTGGTCGGCACGGGATCGGATCCCATCTCTGATTCATTTCCGGCTGACGATGAATAAACTGGCCGCATGTCCATCGAACTCCGCCACCTGCGTTACTTCCTCGCTGTTGCCGATACGCTGCACTTCGGCCAGGCGGCGGAGCGGCTGGGCATGTCGCAGCCACCGCTCAGCCAGCAGATCCGCCAGCTGGAGGACCTGATCGGTGCGCGCCTGTTCGTGCGCAGCCATCGTCGTGTGCAGCTGACGCCTGCGGGCGAGCTGCTGCAGGAACGTGCACGCGCCATCGTGCAGCAGGTGGAAGCGGCGGTGGATGAGGTACAGCGCGCGCAGCGCGGTGAGCAGGGTGAACTGCACATCGGCCTGACCCGCGCCACGCCGCTGTCGCCGCAGATTCCGCGTTCGATCCTGCATTACCGCCAGCAGTATCCGCAGGTGCGGCTGCAGCTGAGCGAGATGAACACCCTGCAGCAGATCGACGCGCTGCTCGACGGCTCACTGGACGTGGGCATCATCCGCAAGCGTGCGCTGCCGCCGGAACTGGTGGCGCACAGCCTGTTCGTCGATCCGCTGGCGTTGATCGTGCATGCCGACCATCCTGCCCTGCGCAGACTGTCGAAGCAGGGCACGCTGTCGCTGCGCGACTTCGCGCAGGAGCCATTCGTGGCGTTCCGCCGCAGTGCCGGTGCGGGCATCCATGACCACATGATCGCGTTGTGCGCGGCTGCCGGATTCACGCCGCGCATCGTGCAGGAGGCGGGTGAAGCCTCGACGCTGATCAGCCTGGCCGCCGCAGGCCTGGGCGCCGCGATCCTGCCGTCTTCGTGCGATCACATCCGGGTGGAAGGATCGCGCTTCGTGGCGCTGGCCGATGCCGGTGCCCATTCGGAAGTGCAGCTGGCGTGGCATCGCGAACGGGTAACCCCGTTGATCCGCAATTTCGCCACGCTGCTGCGCGGGGCATTCGCCGGTAGAGTCGACTGTTAGTCGACTATCGCGCGCAGCGCGGGGTTTTCGCGATCTGATGGAAGAGCAGTCGACTAACAGTCGCCTCTATCTCGGCAAACCCGCCACACCGTAGTTGCCGGCCAGCGGCCGGCACTACCGTGCGTTGGGTCACGCCGTGACCGGCTGTGGCGCGCGCTGCTGCAGCGCCCAGACGATGCCACCGCCGATCAGGGTCAGCGCGGCGGCGAACGCACACACGCCAAGCCAGTCCCAGGCTGCATAGGCCAGGCCACCCACACCGCCCAGCACGCTGGACCCCAGGTAGTAGGCGAACAGGTACAGCGCCGAGGCTTCCGCACGCATCGCACCGGCGCGGCTTCCAACCCAGCTGCTGGCCACGGAATGACCACCGAAGAAGCCAAAGGTCACCAGTGCGATACCCAGCGCCATCGTGCTCAGCCACGGCATCGCCAGCAGCGCGATGCCGGCGCCGATCAGCGCGAACGAGATCGACAGGATGCGGCCGCGTCCGTAGCGCGTGGCCTGCTGGCCCATCCACGCCGAACTGAAGGTACCCACCAGATAGACGCTGAAGATCAGCCCGACCACGGTCTGGCTGAGATGGTAGGGCGGCGCCAGCAGGTGATAGCCCAGGTAGTTGTAGAGGGTGACGAACACGCCCATCAGTACGAACGAGGTGGCGAACAGCCACGGCAGGCCCGGGTCGGCGAACAGCGTGCGCCAGCGCGACGGCAATTGGCGCAGGCCGCCGCGACGTGCATGGAAGTGCCGCGACGGTGGCAGCTGCAGCCACAGCAGCACGGTGCTGGCCACGGCGATGATCGAGACCACGCCGATGCCCCAGCGCCAGCCCCAATGGTCGGCGATGATGCCGGCCAGCAGGCGCCCGCTCATGCCACCGATGGCGTTGCCGCCGATGTACAGGCCCATCGCCAAGCCCAGCGCGCGGCTGTCCATTTCCTCGACCAGGTAGGTCATCGCTACCGCCGGCACGCCGCTCAGCGCCAGGCCAAGCAGGGTGCGCAGCGCCAGCAGCGTGGTCCAGTCGTCCACCAGCGCGGTGCACAGCGACAGCATGGCCGACGCCAACAGCGCAACGATCATCAACGGGCGACGGCCGAACGCGTCGGACAGCAGGCCGGCCAGCAGCATCGCCACCGCCAGCGTGCCAGTGGTCAACGACAGCGACATCGCGCTGCCGGCGGCGGACACGCCGAAGTGACGGCTGAACTCGGGCAGCAACGGCTGCACGGTGTACAGCAGGCCGAAGGTGGAGAAGCCGGCCAGGAACAGCGCCAGCGCGGTGCGGCGGAAGGCCGGGGTGCCCTGCTGGATGCGGGTGTCGGTGCCGGTATCGAGAGTGGAGGGACGGCCTTCAACGGCCGCCGCAGTTTCGCCAGTCATGGAATCGAAAGGCCGGTGGGGACGGCCGGGCGTGGGAGGGAACGGGCCTCAGACTAGGCCCGTCCATCCAGTCGATCCATAACCTGATAGGTCAGGATTGATACTCAAGAAGTATCAATTCAGCTTACAGGCGCTGCCACTCGAAACCGTCGCCGCGGCGGTAGTACACCGCCACCGCACGGCCGTAGACCTTGTCGGCATCTACGAAGCCGAAGAAGCGGCCATCGAAGCTGTTGCCACGGTGGTCACCCAGCACCAGCACCTTGCCGTCCGGCACCACCAGGTCGGCGATGTCCGGGCCGCCCCCCATGTCCAGATCGAGGCTGGCACGGCGTTCACCGAAGGCTTCCACATCCTGCAGGTCCGCAGTCTGCAGCGGCTGGCCGTTGATGATCAGGTGCCCTTCGTGCAGCTGCACATGGTCACCGGCCACTGCGGCAACGCGCTTGATCAGGCGGGTGCCGTCGGCTGGCGAATCGAATACCGCCACTTCGCCGCGCTGCGGCGTGCCGGTGGACATCAGTTCCCTGCTGGTGAATGGCAGGCGCAGGCCGTAGGCGCGCATGTCCACCACCACCCGGTCGCCGGGCTGCAGGGTCGGCTGCATCGAACCGCTGGGCACCACGTAGTGGTTGGCGAGGGTATCGCGGGCGGCGGCGAGCAGGCCGAGCATCACCAGCAACGGCAGCGCCTCCTTTTTCAGCCAGGCCAGCGCGCGATCGGAAAAGGGAGGGCGGGCAACGGCGTCCATGGCAGGCTCCGGGTGGGTGGTAGCTGCATCAGACCACACATGGGGGGGAGAGGTTCCCGGTAGCGCCGGGTTACGCAGGTTTTACGCGCGGGACCTGCCGCCGGCATCGCACCTTTACGGCCAGCGCGCGCATCGTGTGCCCACCGCGCCACAGGGCGCATTCCGCAAGGTGTTGTATGACCCTCCTGGTGATCCGCCACGCATCTTCGTCCGCGCCGCGCCCGCAATTGCCGGCGCAGCTGAACGGCCATCGCGTGCTGTGCAGCGACTGCGCCAGCCTGTCCGAAGTGCGACAGTGCCTGTGCCAGCCGCAGGCGCGTTCGGCCGACTGGGTGCTGCTGGATGTCGGCGTGGCCGACGAGGCGCAATGGCAGGCCGAGCGCGGTGCGCTGCAGGCGGCGCTGGAACGGCTGCCGGCGCAGTACATCGAGTTGCAGGCACCCAGCGAGCCCGGCCTGGAGTCGCGCCTGCGACTGCAGCATGGCCCCGCGGCGGTGGTCATCGACCAGCGCAGCCAGCAGGCCGGTTATCCGTTGTCGCTGGCCATCGTCGGCCGCCGCTTGGCGCAGGAGGGCTGAGCCATGTCGATCTTCATCATCCGTGGCCCGGAAGCCGCCGGTGCACTGATCCGTACCGCCATGCCGCTGCCGGCACCGGTACTGAAGTCGTTGGTGCACCGGGCGATCGACGCCGGCACCAGCGTGGCGATACGCGCCTGCGGCTCGGAACAGGAACTGCTGGACGCCCTGCGCGTGGCCGACCACAGCCGCGGCGAGGTTACGCTGCTCGATCCGGGTGCCTGTGCCAACAGCCTGCGTCTTCAGCGCCTGCTGCCCTACCTGCACAACGCCTACGTGGAAGTACATGACGACGGCGCGGTGGCCGAGCCGTGCCTGCCGGCCGGTGTCGGCCAGCGCCTGGGCATCGCCGCCGGGTACGGTGCGCAGAGCTATGTGCTGGCGCTGGACATCGCGCTGGATCACCTGGGATTGGCCGAACAGGCCAATCGCGTGCACGTGGGGACGTGATGGCCGGGCTGTGCCCGGCACCCGGTAGTGCCGGCCGCTGGCCGGCAACCTCAACAGCAACAGCCAAAGCCGGTTTCCTGGGGGATGGCGGGGTGGGTCCGGTTGCGGGGGACGCTGCAAGTACGTCCCTGTAAGCTTGGCTGCGGCATCCATGCCGCGGACACCCCCGCAACCGGACCCACCCCGCCTTCGACAGATCTCCGCGAACTGTCGGAACAGCATGGCGTGCTTCTGGTGGGTGTCGACCTTGGTCGATACATGGATCCACGCCATGCGTGGATGAGCGGCAAACTGCAGAATCTGTCGATGGCATCGATTCAACGAAAAACGGCGGGGTTTCCCCCGCCGTTATTTCTTTCGTACTTCAGGTCGCGCTTATTTCAGCCCGCGGAACTTCAGCAGCGGTTCCACCGACGGGTCCTTGCCGCGGAAATCGCGGTACAGGGTCGACAGCTCCACGCTGTTGCCGCGCGAGAGGATCTTGTCGCGGAATTCCTGGCCATTGGCGGCGGTCAGGCCACCGTGTTCGGTGAACCACTGGTAGGCGTCATGGTCCAGCACTTCCGCCCAGAAGTAGGCGTAGTAGCCGGCCGAGTAACCGCCACCCCAGATGTGGTCGAAGTAGGTGGTGCGGTAACGCGGCGGCACCTGCGGCAGGTCGACCTTGAACTTCTTCAGCGCGCTGGCTTCAAAGGCGCCGACGTCCTGCAGCGGCGCGTCGGCCTTCTGCGTGTGCCAGGCCAGGTCCAGCAGTGCGGCCGACAGGTACTCGGTGGTCGCATAGCCCTGGTTGAAGCTGCGTGCCTTGAGGATCTTGTCGACCAGCTCCTGCGGCATCGCCTCGCCGGTCTTGTAGTGCTTGGCGTAGTTGGCGAACACCTTCGGGTCCAGCGCCCAGTGCTCGTTGAACTGCGACGGGAACTCGACGAAGTCGCGCGAGGTGGCGGTGCCGGCAATCGACGGATACTTCACGTTCGAGAACATGCCATGCAGTGCATGGCCGAACTCATGGAACATGGTGGTGACGTCGTCGAAGCTGATCAGCGCAGGCTGGCCGGCGGCCGGCTTGGTGAAGTTGCAGACGTTGTAGACCACCGGCTTGGCGCCGGTCAGGCCGTCCTGCTCGACGAACACGTCCATCCAGGCGCCGCCGGACTTGCTGTCACGCTTGAAGTAGTCGGTGTAGAACAGGGCCAGCGAGGTGCCGTCCTTGTCGAAGACTTCGTACACCTTCATGTCCGGGTTGTAGGTCGGAATGTCGGTACGCGGCTTGAAGGTGATGCCGTACAGCTGGGTGGCGGCGTAGAAGACGCCGTTCTGCAGCACGTTGTCCAGTTCGAAGTACGGCTTGATCTGCGACTCGTCCAGATCGTACTTGGCCTTGCGCACCTGCTCGGCGTAGAAATCCCAGTCCGAGGCGGCGACCTGGAAGCCGCCCTTCTGCGCGTCGATCACCTTCTGGATCTCGCCGGCTTCGGCGCGCGCCTTGGCGGTAGCGGCCGGCACGGTGTCGGTCAGCAGCTTCAGCGCGGCAGCCGGGGTCTTGGCCATCTGGTCGCCCAGCTGGTAGTCGGCGAAGGTGTCGAAGCCAAGCAGCTTGGCCTTCTGCGCACGCAGCTGGGCCAGGCGCTGCACGGTCTGCCGGGTGTCGTTGGCATCGCCACGCTCGGCGCGGGTTTCCGAAGCCTTCAGCACGGCGGCACGCTGGTCGCGGTCACTCAGCGAGCCGAGCACCGGCTGCTGGGTGGTGTTCTGCAGCGGCAGCAGGAACTTGCCATCCAGCTTGCGCTCCTTCGCTGCGTTGGCGGCGTTGTTGATCGCATCCTCGTCCAGGCCGGCCAGCTTGGCCTTGTCGTCAACGACAACGGCCGCAGCGGCGGTAGCGGCCACCAGGCGGGTGTGGAACTGGGTGGAAAGGGTGGTTTCTTCCACGTTGAGCTTGCGCAGCGATGCCTTGTCGGCGTCGGACAGCTGTGCGCCGGCGCGCACCAGGCCATCGTAGTAGTGCTCGACCAGGCGCTTCTGCACCGGATCCAGTTCAAGCGTGTCGCGCTGGTCATAGATCGACTTCACGCGCGCGAACAGCTTCGGGTCGAGGTTGATCTCGTCCTGGTGCGCAGCCAGCTTCGGCGCCACTTCTTCCTGGATCTTCTGGCGCGCATCGTTGGTATCGGCCTGGACCAGGCCGAAGAAGATGCGCGACACGCGGGTCAGGGTCTCGCCGCTGCGCTCCATCGCCACGATGGTGTTGTCGAAGGTGGCCGGCTCGCTGCTGTCGGCGATCTTGCGAACGTCGGCCAGGTGCTGGCGCATGCCTTCTTCGAAGGCCGGCAGGTAGTCGCTGTCCTTGATCTTGTCGAACTGCGGCGCCTGGAACGGCAGCGTGCTGGCGCTCAGCAGCGGATTGGTGGAGGCTTCGGCCGGCTGCTGGGCCGGGGCTTTCTGGGCATCGGACACGGGGGTGGACTCCTTGCCGGAACAGGCCGCCAGCGCCAGGCTGATGGCGGCGGCCAGGACTACGGTACGCGACATGTAAAACGCTCCTTGGGCAGACGGTATGGAATACCAGCCCTCCACCCTACTCCTGTCGCGCTCGCCCGGCATGTGCCGGACGTGGCGTCTATGCGACGGCCTGCGGCCGGCTCAGACCGTGCCGCGGGTCTTGCCGATCCACGGCCGGTAGAACTCGCGGATGGCGGCCATGTCGGCAGCATCGTCCCCGGTCGGCTGGAACAGCGGGCCGATGCCGATGGTCTTTTCCGGGTAATGGAAATAGGCGGCCAGGATCGGCACGTCGGCCATCCGGGCGATCTTCAGGAAGCCGGCCTTCCAATCCTTCACCGCCTTTCGGGTGCCCTCGGGGGTGATGGCGAACCACATCTTCTCGTTGTTGCGCAGCAGGTCCACCGCCTGACCCACCGTGCCCTGCGGCGAGCTGCGGTCCAGCGGGATCACGCCCAGCTTGTGCAGCAGCGGCCCCAGCGGCCACCAGAACAGCGAGGCCTTGCCCAGCACCTTCACCTTCATGCCCAGCGCGATCTTGGCCGCCATGCCCCACAGGCCGTCCCAGTTGGACGAATGCGGCGCGATGATGAACACCAGGCGCGGGATGTCAGGCAGGGTGCCGGTCACCTTCCAGCCGCCCATGCGCAGGGTGCAGCGCGCCAGCCAGCGCAGGAAGGCGTTGGGTTTGACCTGTGGCATCTGCGGCGGCACGGCCGGCAGCAGCGGAGTCGGGTTGTTCAAGCAATCACTCCCAGTCACGTGATGAGCGCCCGCGCTTGATCTGCGCGCGCCCGCGTTTGGCGTCCAGACGACGCAGTTTCGACCCGAGGGTCGGCTTGGTGGCCTTGCGCGGTTTGGGCACGCTCAGCCCGGCCTGGATGAAGGCCGCCAGCCGCTCGCGCGCATCCTCGCGATTGCGATCCTGGGTGCGGAAACGTTGCGCGTCGATGACCAGCACGCCTTCGCCGGTCATGCGCCGGTCACGCCGCGCCAGCAGGCGCGTGCGCAACGGTTCGGGCAACGAGGGCGAGTTGGCCACGTCGAAACGCAGTTCCACCGCAGTGGAGACCTTGTTGACGTTCTGGCCACCGGCACCGCTGGCACGCACGAACCGCTCGACGATCTCGCCGTCGGGGATTTCAAGCTGCGCGTTGATGGTGACCGGTCCACTGCCCATCCGCGCATTGTAGCGGCAGCCACGTGTCGGAGTGCGCATCGCGCGCCGTATGCCGCCGATCAGGTACCGAACACGCCGCCTTCGCCTTGGCTGCGGGTATGCTGGCCGTCCCATGTACCGCAGGAAGCTTCGCATGACCCGCTCCGCACCCGCCCTGCCCTCCCTGCTGCGCCGCGCCGCCCTGCTGCTGGCGCTGGCCGTGGCCAGTGTCCCCGCCCTGGCCGCGCCGCCGACCGATGGCGACATCAACCGTCTGCTGTCCGCGTCACGTGCGCAGAGCATGATCGACACCATGCTGCCGCAGATCGAGGCGATGCAGCAGCAGCAGTTCCAGCAGGTGGCCGCACAGCGCCAGCTCAATGCCCAGCAGCAGGAGCAGCTGAAGCGGATCCAGGCACGGACCAGCCAGACCCTGCGCCAGGCACTGTCCTGGCAGCAGCTGCGGCCGATGTACGTGGACCTGTACAAGAAGACTTTCAGCAAGGAAGACGTGCTGGCGATGGCCGAGTTCTACGAGAGCGCGGCCGGCCAGAGCCTGCTGGACAAGACCCCGGCCCTGATGCAGAACGTGATGGTGGCGATCCAGGCGCGCATGCAGCCGCTGTTCGCGGACCTGCAGAAGGACCTGGAAGCGATCGTCAACGAGCCGGAAAAGAAGTGAGGTCGTGCCGGCCGCTGGCCGGCAACCTCGTACGGTTGGGATCAGGCAGATGCCGGCCAGCGGCCGGCACTACCGTCTATAGGTCCACCTGCCAGCCAAACAGGTCCAGCGCCTTCTGGAACTCACGATCCAGCGGCGCACGCACATCCACCGTGCCACCGTCCGGATGCGGGAACCGCAGGCGCTCGGCGTGCAGCAGCATGCGGTGCACGCCCTGCATGCGGAAGATGCGGTTGTGGCGGCCATCACCGTGGCTGGTGTCGCCGATCATGTGATGCGACAGGTGCTTGAGGTGCCGGCGGATCTGCCGGAAGCGCCCGGTCTGTGGCTGGCAGCGCAGCAACGCATAACGCGAGCGGGTGAACTCGCCGACCGGCACCGACAACTCGCCGGTGGCCAGGCGCTGGAAGTCGGTGACCGCCGGCTTTTTCACCGGTTTGCCCGGGCCGCCGTCCAGATCATGATCGACCTGCCAGGCGAGTTCGGCCGGCCAGCCCCGGCAGACGGTCAGGTAGTCCTTCAGCACCTCGCCACCCATCAGCGCCTTGCCCAGCGCACTGGCGGTCTCGCGGTCAAAGGCCAGCAGCAGGCAGCCACTGGTGGCCCGGTCCAGGCGATGCACGAGGAAGATCGGGCGGCCCAGCTGCTCGCGCAGGCGGTCGGCCAGGAAGTCGTCTTCGCCACGGGCCAGCTTGCTGTCGTGGACCATCAGCCCGGCAGGCTTGTTGACCACAGCCAGGCGCTCATCCAGGTGCAGCAGCTGCAGGGGCGCGGTTTCAGTCTCGACCGCGGCGAGGGTGTCAGGTTCGGTGCTCACGGCGGGATTATCGAGGCTGGGCACTGAATGCGGTAGAGCCGGCCGCTGGCCGGCTGCCTGCGGATCGTCTGGCTGCTGGGCTTGCCGGCCAGCGGCCGGCACTACCAGATCAGGCGCGGCCGGCACTACCGGATCAGGCGCGGGCAGCACGGCGGTCAGGCGTTGCGTACGGCCAGCAGCTCGCCGTTGCCCACCGGCACCAGGCTGGTGCTGAAGTCCGGATCAGCGCCCAGCAGCACGCACAGCGGCTCCATCTCTTCCGCGTGCGAGGTGGCGTTGTCCACCACCAGCAGGCCACCCGGACGCAGCACGCGGCGCAGCTGCGGCCACCAGCCGGCGTATTGCCCGCGGTCCGAATCGAGGAACAGCAGGTCAATGCTGGCATCGGCGGCCTCTGCCAGCCACGGCCCGGCATCGTCGTGGACCAGCGTGATGCGATCGGCCAGGCCACTGCGCGCGAAGGTGTCACGCGCCATCGCCGCCTTGTCCTCGGCGTATTCCAGCGTAGTCACGTGGCCGTCGATGGCGGCGGCGGCCTCGGCCAGCCACAGCGTCGAATAGCCGTTGGAGGTGCCGATCTCCAGTACGCGGCGCGCAGTGCCGAAGCGCACCAGCACCGCGAGGAATTCGCCCGTATCTGGCGTGATGTTGAGCATGCGGCGGCCGCGTTCGACTTCACGGGCGTCGTTTTCGGCACCGAAGTGGGCCAGTTCGTTCTTCAGTTCCGACAGTTCCAGGGCCATTTTCCGCTGAGCTCGCCATGACGCAGCGTCCATTCTTACCCGAATCCCGGAATTTCGTATGAATCCTAGAGCCGCTGCATTTTCACGCTGAGATAGTTCCCGCCTCCTTCGCGCGGGGACAGCATGCCTGGCCGCCGCGCACCCGGCTTCCGCTAGGACACGGCCATGACATTGAACATTCTGGCAATCGGTGCCCATCCAGATGACATCGAACTCGGTTGCGGTGGCAGCCTGGCAAAGCTCGCCCGCGCCGGCTCACGCATCCATGCACTGGTACTCAGCCGTGGCGGCCGGGGCTGCCACGCCGGCATCGACCGCAGCGATGAATCGCATCGCGCCCTGCGCCGGCTCGGGGTGGCCGAGGTGATCCAGCAGGATTTCCCGGACACACGATTCCCCACCTGCCGCAACGACATCATTGCGTCGATCGAACAGGTCTGCACGCTGATCGAACCAGACCGCATCTACACGATGTGTGGTGAGGATCATCACCAGGACCATCGCACCGTTCACGAAGCGTCGATCATCGCCTGCCGCCACATTCCGCAGATCCTCTGTTATGAGAGCCCCAGCACCCTGCCGCAGTTCGCGCCGCAGGTGTTCGAGGACATCAGCGCACAGCTGGAGCTGAAGATCCACGCGCTGCGCGAGCATGCCAGCCAGGGCGATCGCCACTACATGCAGGAAAGCCACCTCCGCTGCCATGCGCAGTTCCGTGGCCAGCAGATCGGCATCGGTCCCAGCGAGGGCTTCCTGCCCTACCGTCTGGTGCTTTGATGAAGACGCTGTTGTTCCTGGCCATGTGCGCTTTCATCCTGGTACGAATCTGCGTGCAGGCCTCGCGCCGGCCCAGCACCCGCCTGTACAGCATCGACGCGATCGTGCCGGCCTACAACGAAGCCCCATGCCTGGAGCGCTCGCTGGCCAGCCTGCTGGAAAACCCGTACGTGGCGCGGGTGATCTGTGTCAACGATGGTTCCACCGACAACACGGCTCAGGTGCTTGATGCGCTGCAGGCGCGCTGGCCCGGGCGCCTGGTGGCCGTGCACCAGGCCAACACCGGCAAGGGGGGGGCGCTGATGCACGGGCTGCAGCACGCAACCGCCGAGCAGGTGTTCCTGACCGATGCAGATACCCATATCGATCCGCGCAGCCATGGCCTGGGTTATCTGCTGGCCGAGATCGAGCGCGGCGCCGATGCGGTTGGCGGGGTCCCCTCGTCCAGCCTGCAGGGCGCCGGCTTCCTCCCCCATGTGCGCGCCAGCCTGAAACTGCCGATGATCGTGATCAAGCGCAGCTTCCAGCAATGGCTGGGCGGCGCACCGTTCATCGTTTCCGGCTCGTGTGGCCTGTTCCGTACTTCGGTGCTGCGCAAGGTCGGATTTTCCGATCGCACCCGCGTGGAAGACCTCGACATGTCCTGGTCGCTGGTTGCGCAGGGCTATCGGGTTCGCCAGAGCATCCGCTGCGTGGTCTACCCGCAGGAATGCAACACGCTGGTGGAGGAATGGCGGCGCTGGCGACGCTGGATCGTCGGCTATGCGGTATGCATGCGCCTGCATCGCCACCTGCTGCTGACACGCTTCGGCATTTTCAGCATCCTGCCGATGATGCTGCTCGCCCTGGCCGGCATCATGCTGTCGCTGCAGGTATGGTTCGGCGCGGCCCGGCTGCACGGACCGGGTGGCCTTGCCCTGTCGGTGATGCCGCTGTTCTGGACCGGCATCGTCATGCTGCTGGCAGTGATCAGTGCCATCCACCACCGACGTGCGTGGCTGGTGCCGGCGGCGGCCTTCTCGATGCTGTATGTACTGCTCGCCTATGCGATCTGGCTGTTTCATGGCCTGGCGGGGCTGTTCACCGGCCGCGAACCCGTGCGCGACAAGCCGACGAGGTACCCGCATGTGGTGGAATGACCTCGCCGCGATGGCCGAGGCACTGTCGACACTTGCGCCCCACACTGATCCCGACGCGGGGGTCTCGCCACGGGCCACCTTGCAGGGCGCCGTTCGGATCGGTGCCGGCAGTCGCATCTGCGACGGCGCCCATGTCCAGGGTCCGGTGTCGATCGGCCGCGACTGCCTGATCGGCAACAACGCACTGCTGCGCGGCCCGCTGTGCATCGGTGACGGCACGCGTATCGGCTTTGCCAGCGAACTGAAGAACGCACGGTTGGGCAACCAGGTCAGCATCGGCCCGCAGTGCTTCATCGCCGACAGCCGCATCGATGACCGGGTCTATCTCGGCGCCCTGGTGCGTACCAGCAACCATCGCCTGGATGGGGCAACGGTCACCGTCCACATCGGCGACACCGTCATCGACAGCCAGCGCGACAAGCTCGGCGCCTGGATCGGCGAAGGTGCCGCGCTGGGCGTCGGCGTGATCATCCTGCCCGGCCGCATCGTCGCGCCGGGAAGCCAGTTCGGGCCGCGCATCACCGTGGAACGAAACCTGCCGCCCGGCCGCTACCGGCTGCTGCAGTCATTGCATTCCCAACCCCTGGAGTAACCCCATGCGATTGATCATCCGTGGCGCACTGCCATGCGCCCTGCTGCTGGCTGTCTGCAGCGCCCACGCCGGCGTCGACCGTGTCACGGTGCAGCTGGACCATGCCGACTACAGCGATGGCTTCGGCAAGCGCGACGTACAGACCGTGGACGTGGCCGGACGCAGTGGCGGCAGCCGCTGGCACCTGGGGTTGGCCCATGGCGAGCGTGACTACGGCAGCAGGCGATTCAGCGGCAACCGCATGCAGGGCTCGCTGCACCATCGCTGGAGCCCGCGCCTGTCCACCCGCACCGCTGTCACGGCATCCAACGATGATCCGGTGTTCGTCAACCGCCAGGTCAACCAGGACATCCAGTGGAAAGTGACACCGCAGACCGTACTGAGCGTGGGCGGCAAATACGCCCAGTACCATGCCGGCGCCCATGTGAGCGGCTGGTCGGTGGGTGCCTCGCATTACTTCCCGCGCGTGACTGCCTCACTGCGCCACGAGCGGCACCGCCAGTCCAATGGACCGGATGGGCATGGCACCACACTGTCGCTGCGGCTGAAGGATGGGCAAGGCCGTGGTTCGACCCAGCTGTGGCTGGGCAGCGGCACGTCCGGCTATACCGCCGAGTCCGATCCGCTGCTGCTGCGCGAGCACGATGCACGGCGTGCCTTCCTGCGCCGCAGCCAGCCATTGGGTGAGCATCTGGTGCTGGACGTGGGTATCGGCAAGACCTGGCACAAGACGCGCCTGGACAGCTTCCAGAGTGTGCAGTCGCACCTGGGCCTGGGCTACCACTGGTGAGCCTGTAATTGATCGGCGGCGTACCGTGCCGCCGATCTTCAATCTGCCGGGGTCAGCGCCACCACGCGCGCGCCAGCGCCACCACGCCGACCGCACCGGACAGCCAGCTCCACGCCGGCACGTCGCCCCAGTACCAGCCCGGCGGCTGCAGCACATACATCAGTGCAGCGATGGCGAGCAGGCCCACACCGGTGATCGCGCCCACGGCGCGCTTCTGCAGGCGCTGCAGGCTGGCGTCGAGCGCGACCAGATCGCGCGAACGCATCGCCAGTTCGTGGCGGCCTTCCACCTGCTGGGTCAGCCAGGCGTGCACCAGCCGCGGCATGTCCGGCGCATGGGTCATGATTTCCGGCAGGCGCTTGCCCAGCTCGCGCACCACCCGGCGCGGGCTGTAGCGCTCGCGCAGGATCTTCGCCAGCACCGGCTTGGCCACCGCCCAGATGTCGATCTGCGGGTCCAGCTGGCGGCCGACGCCCTCGATGTTCAGCAGGGTCTTCTGCAGCAGGATCAGCTGCGGCTGCAGCGTCAGCTGGTAGCGCTGCGCCACCCGGAACAGCTTCATCAGCACTTCGGCCAGCGAGATCTGCGACAGCGGACGGGTGAAGTACGGCTCGCACACTGAACGCACGGCCGCTTCCAGATCGTCGATGCGTACGTGGTCGGGCATCCAGCGTGCCTGCACGTGCAGTTCGGCGATGCGGCGGTAATCGCGGTTGAAGATGGCCATGAAGTTCTCGGCCAGGTAGTACTGATCTTCCTGCGACAGCTGGCCCATGATGCCGAAGTCCAGCGCGATGAAGCGCGGATTGGCACGGCGCGCCGGATCGGTGTCGACCCAGATGTTGCCGGCGTGCGCGTCGGCGTGGAAGAAGTTGTCGCGGAACACCTGGGTATAGAACACCCGCACGCCCTTGGCGGCCAGCGCCTTGCGGTCGATGCCGGCCTTGTCCAGTGCAGCGATGTCATCGGACGGAATGCCCCAAACGCGCTCCAGGGTTAGCGCGCGCTCGGCGGTATGGCTCCAGATCACTTCCGGCACGTACAGGTCGTCGCTGTTTTCCCAGAAGCGGCGCAGCACGCTGGCATTGGCGCCTTCGCGCTGCAGGTCCAGCTCGGCGGCCAGGGTGTTCTCGACCTCGGCCACCACTTCGCGCGGCCGGATCTTGTCGGCGCGCGGGTGGGTGCGCTCGACCAGCGCGGCCAGCGAATTGAGCAGGGCGATGTCGGCGTCGATCTGCTTCTCGATGCCCGGGCGAAGTACCTTGACCACCACCTGGCGACCATCAGCCAGCGTGGCCGCGTGCACCTGCGCGATCGAGGCCGAAGCCAGCGGCTCGGTGTCGAAGCTGGCGAAGGCCTCGCTGACCGGCAGGCCGAGCGCGTCCTCGACGATGCGGCGCGCGGTCTCGCCATCGAACGGCTTGACCCGGTCCTGCAGCAGGGTCAGTTCGTTGGCCACGTCCGGCGGCACCAGGTCGCGGCGGGTGGACAGGATCTGGCCGAACTTGACGAAGATCGGGCCGAGGTCCTGCAGCGCCAGGCGCAGGCGCGCACCGCGCGACTGCGAGGCGATGCTGGCCGAGGCGCGCGGCACGAACGGCTTGGCCAGGCGCAGCCAGCGCTCGGCCGACGTGCCCTGCAGCAGGTCGTCGAGGCGGTAACGCAGGATCACCCGGCCAATGCGGCTGGCCCGCAGCACGGCCTTCATGCGGCACCCCGCAGGCGCTGCACGCGTGCACCAAGGCGCTCCACGTCATCGCGCAGCACATCCACGTCGTCGTGGAAGGCATCCAGCTCGGCGCGCGGCACCACATCGCGCGACTCCTCGGTGATGAACTCAGCGGCGCTGTGGGCCAGATCGATCGCCCCCTGGCGCGCGTGCTGCAGGGCGCTGCGCAGGGTGTTGGCGACCTGCACGCCCAGTACTTCGCCGAATACGCTGACGAAAGGCTGCTGCCAGTCCGGATCGAAGCCCTTGGCCAGCTGCTGCAGGCGGCGCGCCAGCTCGGCATCGCCGGCCACGCGCACACGGCCCTTGCCGTTGTTGTCGCCGCGTCGTGCGTTGGCCAGCAGTGGCAGCTGCGCCAGCACGCCGGCCAGGCTGCTGCGCACGGCCAGGTCGGCTTCCTGCGCATCCACCGGGCCGACCCGCAGCTGGTCGCCGTCGACGCTGATGCGCATGGCCAGCGACGGCGCTTCCAGGGTCAGGTCGATATGCCGGCCGTCGAGGCTGGCCAATGCATGGCGGGTATCCGGATCCAGCGCCAGCGCGCGGTTCAGGGCGATCTGCAGGGCGCGGCCAGCGACCGGCTTGAGGGACTTGAGCAGGGAGAGAGCCATGTGCGCATTCTACCTGCGTGGGTGGGGGGCTTGGGCCGGGCTGCCGCCCGGCACCCGCAGACGCAACGGCAACGGCAACGGCAACGGCAACGGCCAAAGCAACAGCGGGCATTCCGTGGGTTGGCGGGATGGGTCCGGTTGCGGGGGACGCCGTAGACCCGTCCGTGGGGGCTTGGCCGCGGCATCCATGCCGCGGACACCCCCGCAACCGGACCCATCCCGCCTTCGACAGATTCCCGCGCTGTTGGTGGGTGTCGACCTTGGTCGACACGGTAGATCCACGCCATGCATGGATGGATTTCTGGTTCATCTGTGCCTCACGCGGTGGGCCGATGAAGGTTCATGCTATGGGGCCACGCAACGCACAGGACATCGCACTCCCCATGGCACGGACCCGGGTTGGCATCATTTTCGGGGGCAAGTCTTCCGAGCACGAAGTTTCGCTGCAGTCGGCGAAGAACATCCTCGATGCGCTTGATCGCGAGCGCTTCGAGCCGGTGCTGGTCGGCATCGACAAGCAGGGCCAGTGGCATCTGAGCCAGCCGGATACCTTCCTGATCAATGCCGATGATCCGTCGCGCATCGCGCTGCATCGCTCGGGCCAGTCGCTGGCGGTGCGCCCGGGCGCCGAGCAGGCGCAGCTGCAGCCGTCCGATACGGCCAGTGCGCTGGGCCAGATCGATGTGGTGCTTCCGATCGTGCACGGGCCACTGGGCGAGGACGGTGCGCTGCAGGGCCTGCTGCGCATGGCGAACCTGCCCTTCGTCGGTTCGCCGGTACTGGGCTCGGCGGTGGCGATGGACAAGGACGTGACCAAGCGCCTGCTGCGCGACGCGGGGCTGCAGGTGGCGCCGTGGCTGTGCATCCGTCGCCATCAGGCCGCGGAGGTCGATGCCGATGCGGTGATCGCCCAGCTCGGCCTGCCGCTGTTCGTGAAGCCGGCGAACCAGGGTTCGTCGGTGGGTGTAAGCAAGGTCAAGGATGCGGCGGGCTTTGCCGAGGCACTGGCATTGGCGCTGCGCTACGACCACAAGGTGCTGGTGGAATCGGCGGTGGTCGGCCGCGAGATCGAATGCGCGGTGCTGGGCAACGAGCACCCGCAGGCCAGCGTATGCGGCGAGGTGGTGGTGCACGACGAGTTCTACGCCTACGACACCAAGTACATCAATGCCAATGGCGCTGACGTGGTGGTGCCGGCCGACATCGACGCCGCCACCCAGGCGCGCATCCAGCAGATCGCGCGGCAGGCCTACCAGGCGCTGGAGTGTGCGGGCATGGCGCGCGTGGATGTGTTCCTCACCGCAGACGGCGAGATCGTCATCAACGAGGTCAACACGCTGCCGGGCTTCACCCGCATCAGCATGTACCCGAAGTTGTGGGGCGCCAGCGGTGTCGACTACACCGCGCTGCTCACGCGCCTGATCGAACTGGCGCTGGAACGCCATGAGGCCGATCGCGGGCTGCAGAGCGCTGTGTAACGTGGTGACCGCCCGCAGAGTCGAGCATGGCTCGACTCTGCGGAAAGCGATGCCGGCCAGCGGCCGGCACTACCGGCTAGCCTCGCTTGCGGAACATCGAGATCACCGCAAGGATCAGGAACACCACGAACAGGATCCAGGCGATGTTCGTTGCGGCGCCGGCGATACCGGAGAAACCCAGAACGGCGGCGATGATGGCGATGACAAAGAAAATGATGGCGTAATGCAGCATGGCGCTCCTCGCGGGTGGTCGAGCCTTGGATGGCGTGGGTCCATCCTCCCGATCCTGCGGTGTGCAACCAGTGACGGCGATCTATGCAGCAGATGAAGCCTTCAGCCTGCGCAGCCCTTCTTCGATGCTGACCTGCGGCACATAGCCGAAGTCTCGGCGGGCGGGCTCCATGCTGTACCAGTGCGGCGTGCACAGCTGCTCGGCCAGGAACCGGGTCAACGGCGGTTCGCCGCGCAGGCGCAGCAGCGGCCACAGCCGCTCGCAGATGGCGCCGATACGGTACGCGGTCTTGAAGCTGATCGCCTTGTCCACGGTCGGTGCACCCACCGCCTGCAGCAGCTTGTTGACCAGCTCGCGCATCGGCAGCGGTTCGCCGTTGGAAATGAAGTAGGCCTTGCCTGCACATGCGGCACCGGGCGCCAGTGCCTCGAAGGCGAGGAAGTGGGCAAGCGCGGCGTTGTCGATGTAGGTGGTATCGACCTTGTTGCTGCCATCGCCCACCAGGCGCAGGCGGCCCTGTCGTGCACGTTCGGCCAGGCGCGGTACCAGCTGCTGGTCGCCAGGGCCCCAGATCAGGCGCGGACGCAGCGCCACCGTCGCCAGCGAGGCGTCATTGGCTGCCAGCACGCGCTGTTCGGCAATCGCCTTGGTGGCCGCATAGGGCGCCTGGAAATCTTCGCCGTACGGCACCTCGTCGGCGCCGAGGCCTTCCACCGGGTGGGTGGCCCGGTGCGTCACGCTGGGCGTGGAGGTGTAGACCAGCCGGCCGATACCGTGCGCACGGCAGGCGGCGATGACGTTGTCGGTGCCGACCACATTGGCCTGGTGGTAGCTGTCATAGCTGCCCCACGCACCGGCCTTGGCACCGTTGTGGAATACCGCATCGACGCCGGCCACCGCATGCAGGACCGCCTGCGGGTCGGCCAGGTCGCCACGGATCTGGCCCACGCCCATCACCTGCAGCTCCGGGTAATGGCTGCGGTTGAACGCCAGTACCTGGTGGCCACGTTCGACCAGCCCGCGGCACAGCGCCTGGCCAAGGAACCCACCACCACCGGTGACCAGGATCTTCATGCGCGCTTCTCCAGTTCGGCGCTGGCCCAGACGGCGAGCTTCTCGCGGCCGATCTTGGCGTTGTGACGGATATCGACGGGGAACGCCGGATGCACCAGGAAGTGCTGCAGGCCGGCCTCAGGCGTGCGCGCTGCGGCATGCGCGCGCAGCGCTTCCTGCAGCGCCGGGCTGTCGGACTGGCCGCGCAGCAGTTCCACGCACAGCACCGGCACCTGCGCACCGGCGGCGCCGACACCGACCAGCGCGGTGCGCGCCACGCCTGCGACGGTGTTGAACACCGGCTCGACCTGTTCGGTGTACAGCGGTCCACGCGCGGTTTCCACGCGCTGCGTCTTGCGCCCGCAGAACCACAGGCGACCCTGCGCATCGAAGTAACCGACGTCGCCCATGCGATGCACCACGCGGGTGCTGCCATCGGCCAGCGTCTCGCGGATCTTCGCTGCAGCCGTGGCCTGCGGGCGGTTGAAGTAGCTGTCGGTGGCGGTCGGGCCAGCCACCGTGATTTCTCCCACTTCGCCAACCGCCAGCACGCGCGCCTGCGACCAGTCGGCCAGCGGCGCGTCATCGATGGCGATGATGCGCACTTCGTTCGGCGCCACCACGCTGCCCACGCAGGTGCCGGCGCCGGCCTCGGTGGCGGCGCGCGTGCGTTCCAGCTCGCGGCCTTCGACCACCGCCACCGGCAGGCACTCGGTGGCGCCATACGGCGTCCAGAACTGCGCGTCGGCCGGCAGCAGGCTGCGGATGGTGGCGACCACGTCCGGCGGCACCGGCGCACCCGCCGAGGTCACCCGGGTCACCGTCGGCAGCGGCCGGCCATGCTTCGCCAGCACCCGCATCAGCGCCGGCGAGCCGAACAGCTGGGTCACGCCGAAGCGCTGGATGGCGTCGTGCAGGCGCGCCGGGTCGGCCTGCGCCGGTCGGGTCGGGTCCATGTCCGGGATGACCGAGGTCAGGCCCAGCGCCGGGTCGAACAGGGCAAACGGGGGGAAGGTCGGCAGGTCCACCCCGCCCGCTTCCATGCCGAAGGCGCTGCCCAGCAGCTGGATCTGGCCGACGAAGTGGCGGTGGCGGTAGACCACGCCCTTGGGCACGCCGGTGGAGCCGCTGGTGAACAGGATCGCGGCCATGTCCTCGCCGTCGGTGGCGGCCAGCATCGGCCCACCCTCGGCGCCGGCGCGCTCCAGCGCGGCCAGCGTGGTCCCGCCCCAGCCGAGGCGGCGGCCCACGGTCACCAGGCGCGCCGCCGAGGGTGCCCAGCGCAGCACCAGCCGCGCCACATGCGCCAGCGGAATGCCGATGAAGGCCTCCGGCTGCGCCTCGTCCAGGCACTGCTTCAGCGCGCGCCTGTCGATGCCCGGGTCGACCAGCACCGGCACCGCGCCCAGCTTGAACAGGGCAAACATCAGCAGGAAGAACTCCGGCGACGGCCGCACCATCACCACCGTGCGCACTCCACGGCCGATCCCGTAGCCGGCCAAGCCGGCCGCCATGGCGTCGCTGCGGGCGTCCAGCTGGCGGTAATCCACGGTCACGTCGTAGGCGGCCATGCCGTTGCCGGCGCCACGGCGGCCAGGGCAGCGGATGGCGATCTGATCAGGCCGTTCACGCGCCAGTTCAGGCAAGCGGGCGGCAATATTGCAGGGTCGGTTCATCCGTTCATTGTCGCCGCTTACAGAATTTCTTGCGCGGCGGCTCACTTCGTGGAAAATCCGCACCCTCGTTCCTGATTCCGACTGCCGCCCGAGGCGGCTTGCCCATGCAACATCCCTGCATGACCTGCGGCGCCTGCTGCACCCAGTACCGCGTGGCCTTCCACTGGATGGAATCAGACGAGGTCACCCCCGGCGGCGTGCCGCACCAGCTCACCGAGGTGCTGGACCCGCACCGCCTGTGCATGCGCGGCACCCATTCCAAGCCGGTGCGCTGCGTGGCGCTGGATGCGCAGATCGGCGTGTATTCACGCTGCACCATCCATCCCAACCGGCCCAGCGTGTGCCGCGAGGTGGATGCATCGTGGGAGTATGGCAAGGCCAGCCCGCAGTGCGACAAGGCGCGCATCGCCTATGGCCTGGATCCGTTGACGCCGGCCGACTGGCGCTGGCGCGATGACGCCGACAATGACGACGACCATCCGGACGACAACGGCAACAGCCCTTCCTCGCCGCCGCAGGCGCCGGTCGCCGCGTAATGGTAGTGCCGGCCGCTGGCCGGCAACCCCATCAACCCTTCGGGTGTGCCGACCCACGGTCGGCACTCACCGGAAGAGGAAGGGGTGTGTGCCGACCGTGGGTCGGCACACCGATCAGATCGGGTTGGCGTCCAGGAACGCGCGGATCTCCGGCACCAGCACCTCGTGCTTGTCTTCCAGCACGTAATGCCCGGCATCCTCGAACGCATGTACCTGGGCCCGCGGCAGCGCGGCCTGGAAGCCCTTCAGGAAGTGGTGGTCGAACACGAAGTCGCGCAGGCCCCAGCCGAGGAAGGCCGGCCGGTCGGCGAACGACGGCAGCGCCTTGCCGGCACGCTCCAGCAGCGACCACGCCTTGTCGGCCGGCGACAGCGGGATGTCCTGCATGAAGCGGATGGTGCTGATGCGGTTGGCCCAGCTGTTGTACGGCGACACGTAGGCGCGGCGCACGTCGGCCGGCATCTTCCGCTCCACGCCCAGCCACGAGGCACCGGAGGAGAACGCGTTGAAGGTGCGGATGATCCACTCGCCGATCTTCCAGTGGCGGCCCAGCGCGATCTGCCACGGCATCTTCTTCGCTGCCGGCATCGGGAACGCGGCGGTGTTGAGCACCACCAGGCGCTTCACCTGGTCGTGGTGCGACAGCGCCCAGCCGAAACCGATCATGCCGCCCCAGTCGTGCACCGCCAGGGTCACCGGGCCGGTGATGCCCAGATGCTTGAGCAGCGCATCGAGGTCGTCAACGCGCGACTGCAGCGTGTACTCGTAGCGGCTGTCATCGGGCTTGTCCGACAGGCCCATGCCGATGTGGTCCGGCACGATGCAGCGGTACGTGTCCGACAGGCCGGCGACCAGCGAGCGCCAGTAATAGCTCCACGACGGGTTGCCATGCACCATCACCACCACCTCGCCGTCGCGCGGGCCTTCGTCGAGATAGTTCATCGACAGGCCGGGGCGTACCTCGAAGCGCTGCGGGTGGGCGGGGTAACCGGGAAGCTGGGACATCGGATCGCACCTGTAGAAAGGGCCGGTAAACCGGCCCTTGAACACTTGGAAAAATCATCGCTGCCCGTCGTGCAGCAGGTCAGCGGTGACTCTTTTACCAGACCACTTCAGCCATCGAGCAATTCAGGCCCGAGCCGATACCCAGAAGCGCGATGCGATCGCCCTTCTTCAGCTTGCCCAGCTGCTTGAGCTTGCTCAGCACGATCGGCACCGAGGCCGGGCCGATGTTGCCGTGCTCGCCGAAGATGGTCATGACCTTCTTCGGGTCGATGCCGAAGTTCTTGATGAACGCGGCGGTGTGCGGCTGGCTGACCTGGTGGATCACGAACTGGTCCAGCTCTTCCACGGCCCAGCCCAAGGCGATCTTGGCGGCGGTGAAGGTCTTCTGTGCCAGCTTGATGCCTTCGATCAGCAGCAGGCGGGTGTCGGTGACCATCCGGTCCAGGTTGCCCAGGCACAGCTGGTTCCACTCGGTGGCCGAACGGGTGACACCGCCCTTGTAGCGCGGCGCGTCCGGCACCAGCTCCGAGCGCGCCATCACCATCGCCGCGGCACCCGAACCGGTGGTCAGGGCGGCCAGCTCGTTGCGGAAATCGTCAGCGGTGACGTCCGGGGCGGTCATGCGCTCCAGGGTCTTCTCGTACACCAGGTTGGCGGTCTCGCCGTCCACCACCAGCGCGTAGTCGATGTCGCCGCGCTCGATCATGCGCGCGGCGATGTCCATTCCGTTGATGAAGGCCAGGCAGGCATTGGCGACGTCGAAGGTCATGCACTCGTCGCTGACGCCGAGGTTGCCCGAGACGATGGAGGCCGTGGACGGCTCCAGGTAGTCGCGGCTGACCGAGGTGTTGACCAGCAGGCCAACCTGCGTCGCATTGATGCCTGCGTCTTCCAGTGCCTTGCGGCCTGCCATGGTGGCAGCGTCGGACGCCAGCACGCCGTTGTCCCACAGGCGGCGCGCGTGGATGCCGGCGATGTCGCCGAGCACGTCGGTGCGGATACCCAGGCGATCCAACGTCGGCTGCAGGCGTTCGTTGATTTCCTTGGTGGTCAGCGTATGCGGCGCGTCGACGTGTGCCAGGCCGGCGATCGAGACATTCTTGAAGAGCATCGAGGTTAGCGCCAAGGCTCAGGCAAAAGGGGGCGCTATTCTATAACCCCCGGGGCCTTCACCGCATCTTTACGAATTCAGCCTTGGCCGTATGGTGAAGCGTTCAGCGCGGCGTGCACTGGAATGCGGCGAAGCGCTGGCTGCCATCGGCCGGGGCAGCGGCGGCCTGCACGGCATTGGCGCCTGCGCTCGGGGCCTCGTTGCGGGCCAGGGTTTCCAGCTCTTCCTGCACGCGCAGCGGGTTGCGGTTGTAGAAGCCGACCTTGCTCTTCACGGTCACCACCACCTCGCCCTTGGCGATGCAGCCAGCGGGAACCGG
The DNA here is from genome assembly GCF_018320795.1 of Stenotrophomonas sp. PE591. Classification (NCBI taxonomy): domain Bacteria; kingdom Pseudomonadati; phylum Pseudomonadota; class Gammaproteobacteria; order Lysobacterales; family Lysobacteraceae; genus Stenotrophomonas; species Stenotrophomonas sp. PE591. The sequence goes on along the minus strand of NZ_JAAOKO010000010.1, from coordinate 21,462 downwards.
GCCTGCCGGCAGCACGCGGGTCGCCTTGCCGGCCGGTTCGATCGGCACCCAGGTACAGGCGGTGACGGTGAGCAGCAGGGAGGAAAGCAGCAGAACGCGCATGGGCAGATCCTGGAAGGGTATGGAGGGATTCTGCCTGAACCGCCTGAATCGGGGGTAGCCGGTGGGGGGGGACGGATCCCCCGCAGGGGGTTGTGACCCCGCCTTCGGGTCACGGCGTTGCCGGCCAGCGGCCGGCACTACCAGGGCAAGGTTGCCGGCCAGCGGCCGGCACTACCACGGCAAGGTTGCCGGCCAGCGGCCGGCACTACCTGGGGAGGCCTGCCCGCGGGGGCGGGCAGGCGCATCCCTTATTTCTTGACCGGGTTGCCTTCGGCGTCGATCACCGTCACCTCGCCCAGGTTCAGCGCACGCACGGCCGCTTCGGTCTGCTTGAGATCACCCACCACCACCCAGGTCAGCGCCTGCGGCTTGATCTCGGCGGCGGCCTGCTGCACCTGCGCCGGGGTCATCGCCTCGATCTCGGCCTTGCGACGCAGCACGTAGTCGTCCGGACGCTTGAACTGCACGATCGAACCGATGGTCGAGGCGACCGCGCTGGCGGTCTCGTAGGCACCGGGCAGGCTCAGGGTCTGGATGTTGCGGATGCGGTTGACCTCGGCGGCGGTGGCCGGCTTGCTGCCATCGGCGAACGCGGCGATTTCCTTGCGCATTTCCGCCATCGCCGGGCCGGTCTTGTCGATCTGCACCGGCGCGCTGGCCATCCACGGGCGCTGGCCCACCGAGTTGATCGCGCTGCTGCGCGCACCGTACGACCAGTGCTTGTCCTCGCGCAGGTTCATGTTCAGGCGCGAGGTGAAGTCACCACCGATCACCCCGTTGGCGATATCGAAGCGGGTCGAGCTGGTGGCGCTGGACGGCGCCACCACCTGCCCTGCGAACAGGTTGGCCTGCACCGCACCCGGCTGGTCGATCAGGAACACGCGCGGGCCCTTCGGCAATGCCACGTCGGTGGCGGCCTTCACCTGCGGGGCGTCGCCCGCAGCCTTCCAGTCGCCCAGCTGCTTGTCCAGCAGCGGCACGATCTCGGCCAGGGTGGTGTCACCGACCACGATCAGGGTGCCGTTCTGCGGCCGCAGCCAGTCGCGGTGGAAGTCGACCAGGTCTTCGCGGGTCAGGCCGTTGATCGCTGCTTCGTCACCACTGCCGGTGAACGGAATGGCATACGGGTGGCCCTTGCCGTACAGCAGCGGCGGCAGCACGCGCATCGCCACCGCACCCGGGTTGACCTTCTCCTGCTGGATGCCGGCAATCCAGCTCGCCTTGACCCGGTCGATCTCGCGCTGCTCGAAGCGCGGTTCGCGCAGCAGGTCCCGATACAGCGCCAGCGACGGTGCCAGGTTTTCCTTCAGCGCCGACAGGTCCACGCTCATGGAGTCCAGGCCGGCCGAGGCATCCAGGCTGGCGCCCAGTGCATCAGCGGCATCGGCGAAGGCCAGCGAGCCGAGCTTGCCGGCGCCTTCGGTCATCAGGCTCATGGTGAAGTTGGCGGTGCCCGGCTTGCGGCCCTGGTCGGCGCTGAAGCCACCCGGGAACTGGTAGCTGAACTGCACCACCGGAATCTCGTGGCGCTCGGCCAGGATCACCTGGGTGCCGTTCTTCAGCGTGGCGCGCTGCAGCGCCGGGAACTTCAGCTGCGGGAACTCGCGGGTCTGCGGTACGCCGGCCTTGCGGTCGACCTGCTCGGGCAGCGTGCTGTACTTGGGATCCACCGCCGGCACGCTGAACGGCTTCGGCGCCTGGCTCGGGTCTTCCTTCAGCGCCACGCGCTCACCCGGTGCAATCACCAGGGTGTGGCTGCCCTTGTCCAGCCACTGCGCGCCCAGACGGCTCAGATCAGCAGCACTGGCCTTCTCGATGTTGGCCAGCGAGGTGCGGAAGCAGCCCGGGTCGCCGGTGAACACCGCGCACTCGGCCAGTGCGTCGGCCTTGCCGCCGAAGCCGCCGATGCGTTCGATGCCGCGGATGAAACCGGCGCGGGCACCGGTCTTGGCGCGCTCCAGTTCGGCCGCGGTCGGGCCCTGCTTGATCAGCCGGTCCAGTTCCTCGTCGATGATCTTCTCGACCTTGGCAGGGTCCTGGCCCTGCTTGACCGTCGCCATGATCACGAAGTTCGAACCCAGCTGCGACGTCGACAGGCCTGCCGCGATGCTGTCCACCAGCTTGTCCTGGTGCTGCAGGCGCTGGCTCAGCCGCGAGGACTTGGCGCCGCCCAGTACCTGCGCGAACAGCTGCAGCTGATCGACCTCGGTGGTACCGACCTGCGGCACGTTCCAGGCGCGGTAGATACGCGCCTGCGGCACCTTGTCGGTCATCGTCTCGCGCGTGTCGGCGCTGCGCTTGGCCACGTTCACCGCCGGCTGCGCCATGGTCGGGCCGGCCGGGATGCTGCCGAAGTACTTGCCAACCTTTTCCTTGGCGGTGGCCAGGTCGATGTCGCCAGCCAGCACCAGCACGGCGTTGTTCGGGCCGTACCAGGTGCGGAACCAGGTCTTCACGTCATCCAGCGACGCCGCGTTCAGATCGTTCATCGAACCGATCACGCCGTGGTGGTACGGGTGGCCAACTGGATACAGCGCCTTGTTGAGCTGGTCCCAGGCCTGGCCGTAGGGCTGGTTCTCGCCCTGGCGCTTCTCGTTCTGCACCACGCCACGCTGCTCGTCCAGCGCCGCCTGGTCGATCGCACCGACCAGATGGCCCATGCGGTCCGATTCCATCCACAGCGCCATGTCCAGCGCAGTGGTGGGCACGTTCTCGAAGTAGTTGGTGCGGTCGGTATTGGTGGTGCCGTTCTGGTTGGTGGCGCCGACCTGCTTGAACGGCTCGAAGAATTCGCCGTCGTGGTTTTCGCTGCCCTGGAACATCAGGTGTTCGAACAGGTGCGCGAAGCCGGTGCGGCCGGCCGGTTCGTCCTTGCTGCCGACGTGATACCAGACGTTGACCGCGACGATCGGCGCCTTGCGATCGGTGTGCACGATCACGCGCAGGCCGTTGGGCAGGGTGAACTGCTCATACGGGATATCGACCTTGGCCGGTGCGGCCGGCTTTGCCGCCAACGCATGGGAAGGCACAAGCGTGCCCAGGGCGGTGCTGAGGGCAACGGCCAGCAGCGCAGTGCGCGGGCGAAGGGCGAGAGACATATCCGGATCCTTGGTCACATAGGTGAACCCCGATCCTAGCGTGCGCGCGCAACGGCAGGAATCGGTCGCCAGTCACTGGGGGTGTTTGCCCCTGTGCGCCATCCGCGGAGCCGATCTGCCCTGTCCGAGCCGTCACAAGCACCCGCCAGCAACGTCCGGACAGTGTCCGCAGCACATCGAATGGACAGGTGTCCGCCCGCCGGACACTTTTCGATGACCATAAAACCCTTGCAAATCAATAATTAAAAGTTGGCACGGGGATTGCTTGGTACTTCCTGCACCAGGAAGGGCTTCAGACAAAAGCTGACTGAAGACTGAACAAACGAAGGAAATCGAAAATTTTCCTTGCAAGCCCAGAATTGGTGTACTACCTTACTACCACACCACTGATCACCAACACTAAACAGGCCCCGTCATGAACGCCAAGACCATTGCCATCGCCATCGCCCTGATCGCCGGCACCGCGGTTGTTTCGTCGGTGCAGGCCTCCGAATCCATCAAGACCCTGTCCACCGTGCAGGTTCGCCCGGCCGCCGACCAGTTGGCCCAGCAGGCCTGGGAACAGGCCAGTGGCATCCCGACCCTGGCCACCGTGGAAGTGCGCCCAAGTGCCGACCAGCTGGCCGAGCGCAGCGGCTACGTCGCCGCCCCGGTCGCCGCCGCGATGCCGATCACCACCCTGGCCTCGGTGGAAGTGCGCCCGAGCCTGGAACAGCGCGTCGCCCTGGCCGCCGAGCTGGAAGCCCAGCGCTACGCCGCCACCCTGGCCGCAGCCGCCACCAGCGTCGCCAACCAGGTGATCGTCAACCTGCCGGCCCTGCAGGTGCGTCCGAGCGCCGCCGACCTGCAGGCCCTGGCCACCGAAACCGCCCAGGTCCTGCTGCGCCCGTAAGCGGTGCCGCCCTGCCTCGCGCAGGGCGTGCGCCGTAAAGGCGGCGGTCGTCGCAGGTACACTGCGCCGATGAATGCCGCGCCCCAGTTCCACGTGATCCTGTTCCAACCGGAAATCCCGCCCAACACGGGCAATGTGATCCGGCTCTGCGCCAACACCGGCGCGCAGCTGCACCTGGTCGAGCCGCTCGGCTTCGCACTGGAAGACAAGCAGCTCAAGCGCGCCGGCCTGGACTACCACGAGTATTCGCGCCTGCAGGTGCACCCCGACCTGGACACCGCGCTGGCGCGGATCGCACCGAAGCGGTTGTTCGCCCTCAGTACGCGTGCCAGCGTCCGCTATGACAGCGTGGCGTTCGAAGACGGTGATGCCTTCCTGTTCGGCCCGGAAAGCCGCGGCCTGCCGCAGGACGTGCTCGATGCCTTGCCCGATGGCCGCCGCCTGCGCCTGCCGATGCGGCCGGACAACCGCAGCCTCAATCTTTCCAACACCGTTGCCGTGGTGATGTACGAAGCGTGGCGGCAGCATGGGTTTGCCGGCGGCGCGTAAACCGCTCCGGGGTGGCTATGGATCGCTGCTGGTGGGTGTGACCTGCTTCTGGTGGGTGTGACCTGCTTCTGGTGGGTGTGACCTGCTTCTGGTGGGTGCGGACCTTGGTCCGCACCGATGCCCGATCGCGCGCTGAAGGAATGTGCCGACCAAGGTCGGCACCCACCAAAGGCAGGTTCAGGGGACTGCTGAGAACGTCTGGTGGGTGTGGGCTGCTTCTGGTGGATGCGGACCTTGGTCCGCACTGTTCCCCGGTCGGGCGCCGAAGGAGTGTGCCAACCAAGGTTGGCACCCACCGGAACCAGGTTTCAGAACGCGTTGATGCCGGTCAGTTCGCGGCCGATCACCAGCTGGTGCACGGTCTCGGTGCCTTCATAGGTGATCACCGATTCGAGGTTCAGCGCGTGCCGGATCGCCACGTGTTCGGTGGTGATGCCAGCGCCACCCAGCAGGTCACGGCATTCGCGGGCGATGTCGATCGCCATGCGGCAGTTGTTCCACTTGGCCAGGCTGACCTGCTGCGGCTGCAGCTGGCCGGCTTCCTTCAGGCGGCCCAGCTGCAGGGCCAGCAGCTGCGCGGTGGTGATGCGGCGGGCCATCTCGGCCAGCTTGATCTGCGCGCTCTGCGTGGCCGCCAGCGGGCGACCGAACAGCACGCGCTCCTTGGCATAACCCAGCGCTTCATCCAGGCAGGCAATCGCCGCACCGATCGGGCCCCAGCTGATGCCATAGCGGGCCTGGGTCAGGCAGCCCAGCGGCCCCTTCAGGCCCTTCACGTTCGGCAGCCGGTGGCTGTCAGGCACGCGCACGTCATCGAAGAACAGCGCCCCGGTCAGCGATGCGCGCAGGCTCATCTTGTGCTTGATCTCCTGCGTGGTGAAGCCGGCCATGCCCTTTTCCAGCACGAAACCCTGGATGCCGTCCTCGGTCTGCGCCCAGACGATGGCCAGGTCGGCCACCGGGCCGCTGGTGATCCACATCTTGCTGCCGCTGATGCGCCAGTCGCTGCCGTCGCGCACCGCGCGGGTCTTCATGCTGGCCGGATCGGAACCCCCATGCGCCTCGGTCAGGCCGAAGCAGCCGATCAGCTCGCCGCGCGCCATCGCCGGCAGCCACTGCTGGCGCTGTTCCTCGCTGCCATAGGCGTAGATCGGGTACATGCACAGCGAGCTCTGCACCGAAACGAAGCTGCGCAGGCCCGAATCGCCGCGCTCCAGCTCCTGGCAGATCAGGCCGTAGCTGACCGCGCCGAGGCCACCACCGCCGTACTCGGTCGGCAGGGTCGCACCGAGCAGGCCCAGTGACGCGATCTCCGGCACCAGTTCATCGGGGAAGCGGGCCTGGTCGAAGGCATCGCCGATGATCGGCAGCACGCGCTCGTTGGTGAAACGGGCGACGCTCTCCTGCACCGCGCGCTCTTCCTCGTTGAGCAGGGAACGGACATCGAACAGATCGTACGGATGCAAAGCCATGGCACTCACGCGCAGTCAGGACCGGGCCATTGTCGGTCATCCGCAAGCATCGCGTCTGGTAGGTGTGGACCTTGGTCCACACGGATGCGGGTCCGGGCGGTGAAACAATGTGCCAACCAAGGTTGGCACCTACCCGGCCGCGAGCATTACGCTGCACTGCAGCAATCATGGTGTGAACATCGGCGATCTAGCTCGATCACGCGCGTCCCGGTACCCTGACACATTCAAACAACCGTTTCGCCCGTGGCTGCACGCGCGATTCCCAGGCACCGCCGGTGGCCCCGATGCCGGCCCTACCCACGAGTCATGCAATCGATGAGCGCTGAAGCCAACGCCCTGCCCCCGCGTGAAGTAATGGAATTCGACGTGGTGATCGTCGGCGCCGGCCCCGCCGGCCTGGCCACCGCGATCCGCCTGCGCCAGCGCGCGATCGAAGCCGGCCGCGAATTGTCGGTGTGCGTGCTGGAGAAGGGGTCCGAACCAGGCGCGCACGTGCTGTCCGGCGCGGTGATGGACCCGCGCGCACTGACCGAACTGTTCCCGGACTGGGCCGAGCGTGGCGCACCGCTGAAGCAGAAGGTCACCCGCGACGAATTCCTGTTCCTCAGCGAAACCGGCGCACGCAGCACGCCCAACGCGCTGCTGCCGGAGTGCTTCCACAACGAAGGCAACTACATCATCAGCCTGGGCGAAGTGACCCGCTGGCTGGCGCAGCAGGCCGAGGCGCTGGAAGTGGCGATCTTCCCGGGCTTTGCCGCCGCCGAAGTGCTCTATGGCGACAACGGTGAAGTGATCGGCGTAGCGACCGGCGACATGGGCATCGAGAAGGACGGCAGCATCGGCCCGGCCTTCGAGCGCGGCATGGCGCTGCACGCCAGGTACACGATCTTCGCCGAAGGCGCACGCGGCCACCTGGGCCGCCAGCTGATCGCCCGCTACAAACTCGACGAAGGCAAGGATCCGCAGGCCTACGGCATCGGCATCAAGGAACTGTGGCAGATCGACCCGGCCAAGCATGAGCCGGGCCTGGTGGTGCATGCCGCCGGCTGGCCGCTGGACAGCGACACCTACGGCGGCGCGTTCCTGTACCACGCCGACGGCGGCAAGGTCGCCATCGGCTACGTGGTCGGCCTGGACTACAGGAACCCGTGGCTGAGCCCGTTTGAAGAGTTCCAGCGCTTCAAGACCCACCCGTCCATCCGCAAGCACCTGGAAGGCGGCACCCGCATCGGCTACGGCGCGCGCGCGATCACTGCCGGCGGCCTGCTGTCGCTGCCGAAGACCGTGTTCCCCGGTGGCGCGCTGGTCGGCTGCGAGGCCGGCTACCTCAACGCCAGCCGCATCAAGGGCAGCCACGCCGCGATCAAGACCGGCATGCTGTGCGCCGATGCCGCGTTCGATGCACTGGCCGCCGACCGCCAGCACGATGAACTGAGTGCCTACCCGACGGCGTTCGAAGCCAGCTGGCTGTTCACCGAACTGCAGCAGGCCAAGAACTTCAAGCAGTGGTTCAAGAAGGGCCAGACCGTGGCCACGCTGATGACCGGCGTGGAGCAGTGGCTGCTTCCCAAGCTGGGCGTGCGCAACCCGCCGTGGACCCTGCACCGCACCCAGCCCGACCACGCCTGCCTGGAACCGGCGGCCAAGCACACCCGCATCGCCTACCCGAAGCCGGATGGCGTGCTGACCTTCGACCGGCTCAGCTCGGTGTTCCTGAGCAGCACCAACCACGACGAGAACCAGCCCAGCCACCTGACGCTGAAGGACCCGAGCATTCCGGTGAAGGTGAACCTGGCCGAGTACGCAGGCCCGGAAGCGCGCTACTGCCCGGCCGGCGTGTACGAGTTCGTCGGCGAAGCCGACAGCGCGCGCCTGCAGATCAACGCGCAGAACTGCGTGCACTGCAAGACCTGCGACATCAAGGACCCCACCCAGAACATCGTGTGGGTGACCCCGCAGGGCGGCGGCGGCCCGAACTACTCGGGCATGTGAACGCCACGGGCTGCGACCGAGCGTCGCAGCCCGTCGCTTGCCGCGCACCGCTATCCTGCCCGCCCATGCGTGCATCATTCCTGCTCATCGCTGTTGCCGTGGCCCTGGCCGCCACGGCCTGCCAGCGCCCGCCTGCAGCGCCCGCCACGCCGGAACAGGCGCAGCAGCAGGCCATGCAACGCGCGTTCGAGTTGTGTGCCGGCTGCCACACCGTGCAGCCTGGCGGCATCCACCGCTTCGGCCCGAACCTGCACGGCGTGATCGGCCGTCGCGCCGGCAGCCTGCCCGACTACGGCTATTCCGACGGCATGCGCCGCGCCGACATCACCTGGTCCGCGCAGACCCTGGATGCGTTCCTGCAGTCGCCCACCCATGTTGTACCGGGCACACGCATGTACAACGCCTTCCCCAGCGCCGAACGCCGTGCGCTGGTGATCGCCTACCTGCAGCAGCAGTCGGCTCAGTGAGCCAGGCGCTGCAACTGCTGTTGCAGCCGCGCCACGAATGCCGCCACCGCGGTGAACAACGGCACCGGATCGGTCTCGGCCGCATCCTGCAGGCGCTCGACCAGGGCATTGGCCTGCGCAGCCAGCACCGTCGCTCCCACCGCGCCCAAGCCACCGGCCTGGCGATGCAGGTGCAGCGCGGCAGCCTCACGGTCGCCGGCCTCCAGCGCGCGCTGCACAGCGGCCAGGTCACCTGCACTGGCCTGCAGCAGGCTGTCGCGCAACTGCTCGGCCACCGCACGTGAGCCGAAGCGCCGCTGCAGGCTGTCCAGATCGGGCAGCGTCCTGTCATCGACGGCAGCGGACTCGGCCAGCGGCTCCTTGAACCGTTGCCCCTGCGCCTGCGGCAACCAGCGCAGCAGTGCCGCGCGCAGTGTCGCCAATGACAATGGCTTGGCCAGCACCTCATCCATCCCGGCTTCACGGCAACGACGTGCATCGTCGTCCAGCACGCTGGCGGTCAGCGCCAGTACGGTCAGCCGCGGCTGGCCGTTGCGGCCTTCGCGTTCGCGCAGCAGGCGGGTGAAGGCGAAACCATCCAGTACCGGCATCCGGCAATCGGTAATGACCAGATCAAAGTGCTCCGATGCTAGGCGATCCAGCCCCTGCTGGCCATCGCCGACCAGCACATGCGGTACACCCAGCTGCTGCAGCCGCCAGGCCATCATCGCCTGGTTGGTCGGATGATCTTCGATCACCAGCACGCGTGCCTGGCGCAGCGCCGGCGGCAGCAGCGCCGCCTGTTCCTGCTCGGCGACCAGCGCTTCAACATCACTGCTGCCGGCTTCCACCAGCGACAGCCGCACCTCGGCGCGGGTGCCCTCGCCCAGCGTGCTGTGCAGTTCCAGCTCGCCGTCCATCATCTGCACCAGGCGCTGGCAGATGCTCAGGCCCAGGCCGGTTCCACCATGGTCGCGCTGGATGTACGCACCGGCCTGGGTGAACGGCGCAAACAGGTGCTGCAGCTGTTCCGGTGCGATGCCGATGCCGGTATCGGTGACGCTCAGGCACAGCGGCTGGCTGCCGTCTTCGGTGGTCGGCCCCAGCACTTCCAGCTGCAGCCGCACTTCGCCGCGCACGGTGAACTTGATGGCGTTGCTGAGCAGGTTGAACACGATCTGGCGCAGGCGCACGCCATCCACTTCGTGCGCGGCTGCCAGCTGCGGATCGATCTGCACGTGCAGGTCCAGCCCACGTGCACTGGCCTGCGCAGACAACAACCGGCACACGCTTTCCAGCAACGGCCGCAGCGGCTGCGGTACCGGCTCCAGCCGCAATGCGTTGGCCTCCAGCCGCGAGTAGTCAAGGATGTCGTCAAGGATCTGCCGGAGCATCTGCGCCGAATCCTCGATCACGCCAAGGATGCGTTTCTGTTCTGCATCCAGCGGTGAGTGCGCCAGCACTTCCAGCATCCCCAGCACGCCACTCATCGGTGTGCGGATCTCATGGCTCATGGTGGCCAGGAAGCGGGATTTCGCCTCGGCCGCCTGCTCGGCCTCGGCCTTGGCTGCGGTCAGCGCATCCGCTTGTGCACGAGCCTCGCTGGCATCCACCCAGTAGCCACTCCAGGTCACCACACCGGCTTCGGCGGCATAGGGTTGCGCCTGGGTGCGCACCCAACGCGGGCCCGCTCCATCGCCCCGCAGGCGGAATTCCAGCATGAGCGGTGCGAACTGGTGCGCGGCCTGTTCGACCACCTGCAGGATGCGCGCGCGATCGTCCTCTTCGACGCGTTCCAGCAACATCGTGGCGTCCTGCTCAGCCTGCTGCCGGGTGATCCCGAACAGCGCCTGGAGGTCACCGGCAATGAACGGGAAGCGGAGCGTGCCATCAACCTCGCGACGGGCCTGGTAGACCACGGCAGGCAGGTTGTCGGTCACTTCGGCCAGGCGCTGTTCCAGCTGGCGGCGCCCGGCCACCTCACGGCGCAGGCGCCAGTAGCCGATGCCATGCACCAGCAGCGCGGTCAGCAGCACCAGCAGCAGCGGTACACCCCAGCGCAGCGTGCTTCGCCAGTCGATGCCGTTGTGGTACTCCACCGCCAGCCAGTCGCCGCGCAGCGCTTCGCGCTCGCGTGGCGTCATCTGCAGCAGCAAGCGATCGAAGGTCGTGGCGAGCGCCGCATGCCGGCGCTCCACGGCCAGTGCCAGCTGGTCGTTGAAGCCCGCGGGCGCGGCAACCTGCAGGCGCCCCGGGAAACGCGTGCGCAGCAGGTGGTCGACCAGGGCCAGATTGCCCACGTAGGCGTCGGCCTCACCATCGATCAGGCGTTGCATGGCCTGTTCGGCGCTGCGCGCGGCGACGATCCTGGCCTGCGGCGCCTGCTGCAGCACGTAACCGCGTACGCGCTCCGGATCCGACAGCAGTACGCGCTTGTCCTGGAGGTCGGACAGGCCCAGCAGCGCCGGGCTGTCGTGGCGGCTGACGATCACGTTCGGCACGCTGATGAAGGGTTGGCTGTACACCCAGTCCGGGCCCAGATAGTGCGAATCGACCGGAATGCCCATCACCGCCTGCAGCTCGCCGCGGCGCGCCTTCTCGCGCACCTCGTACCAGTCATGGCTGTTCTGCGCCTGCAGGTTGGCACCGGCCTGCATCAGCCGCGCCAGGTACTCGCTGGCCAGGCCGCTGGGCCTGCCATCCTCGTCGGCGAACGACAATGGGGCGGCGTTTGGCGCGAAGCCGATCTTCAACGGCTGTTGCAGAACCCGCTTCTCGGCCTGGCTGAGCGCCAGCTGCGCCGATGCCGACCACTGCGGCAGGGGCAGCCAGCGTTGTGCCAGTGCATCGCGCTGGGCCTGGCTGGTCGCGGCCAGCGCCAGGTCCAGCGCTTCGGCCAGCGGTTGCTTGCTGTTGGGAACGCCGAAGTGCATCCGTTCGGGAGGCAGGTCGCTCGGACGCAGCAGGACGACACCCTGCAGGTGCTGGCGTGCGATCAGTTCGGTGGCAACGTAGGCATTGCCTATGTAGACATCAGCTTTGTCGTCTCTGACCATCTGCAGCGCAGCCAACGAGCTGTTTGCGACAAGCTGCACCGCACGCGGGAAACGTGCCCGCACCTGCGGTCCGGTCAGGAAATCCTGCTCGATGACCACCCGCAATCCGTCCAGGTCGGGCATGTTCGAAGCACGCAGATCGCCCGGCCTCCCCACCAGCGCCAACGGCGCCTCGCCATAGGCAGCGGTATAGACCATGCACTGGGTGCGGTCGGCACTGAGACCGACATTCATTACCACGTCGATCTCGCCACGACAGGCCGCATCCAGCACAGATGTCCAGTCGGAATAACGCCTCGCCTCGACCTTCACACCCAGTTGACGGGCGAGAAGCGACAGATAATCCGGCCCCAGGCCAACCTGCTGGCCATCACGGAGGGACTCGAACGGCGGCCAGCCGCTGTCATACTGGCCCACGACGATGCTTGGATGGGCGGCGAGGTACTCGCGCTGCAGGGGACTGAGCGGCAACAGCCCAGGCACTGCCTGTGCCAGCGCCACGGGCAGCACCAGCACGGCCAGCAGCAGGACCAGCCCGCGAACAGCCCAGCTACGCATCGGCGTCGATCTCCTAGAATCCTGACAGGGCCGCGATGGTCGCGGCCCGGCTTGCCCGGTGGCCATACTAGAGCAATGAGCTTGCGCATCATCATCGCAGACGACCACCCTGTGGTCCGTATCGGTACCCGCGCCGTCATCGAATCGAGCGGGGTCGGCCGCGTGGTCGGCGAGGCTGACAGCGCGCAGGCGCTGATGGCCCTGCTCGGCAGCCAACCCTGCGACCTGCTGGTGACCGACTATTCCATGCCGGGCAGCCCACAGGCCGACGGCTTCGCCATGATCGGCATGATCCGCCGCCGCTTCCCCGACCTGCCGGTGCTGATGCTCAGCGTCTCCAACAACCTGGCGATCCTGCGCATGGTGCTCGACAGCGGCGTGCTCGGCCTGGTCGATGGACGAACTGCCGCAGGCCATCCAGGCGGTCTATCGGGGCCAGCCCTACATCAGCCGGAGCCTGCGTGAGCGGGTCGAGGCTGCGGGCAGCTGGCGCATGCGCGAGGGCGACGGCAAGCCGTTGTCGCCACGCGAGGTGGAAGTGCTGCGGCTGCTCGGCACCGGCATGACGGTGAAGGAGATCTCGCTGCAGCTGCACAAGAGCGTCAGCACCATCAGCCGGCAGAAAGGCGACGCCATGCTCAAACTGGGCCTGAAGGGCGACGCCGAATTGTTCGACTACCTGCGCGACGGCAAGATCTGAGAACCAGATCACACTGTAAGGGCATCTGTCACCGCCCTCTTTGACCGGCCGCCGTTCTGTGCCAAGATGACCCGGCATGGGTTTTCAATGCGAGGTCGAAGGAATCGACCGGCTCATGTCCTCGCTCCCGTCCCAGGTGGATGGGGTGCGGTTTCCTGCCGGCCGTCTGGCCCGGCAACGCTGACCATGGAGAGGCGCATGCATCACCCCCCCGAGCCATGTTGGACCCTGCCGTTGCGGCCCCTGCGCGCATTCGCGGCGTGCCTGCTCGTCTCTCTTTCCGCTGCGGCCTGCAGCGCCGCCGATCCGGCCCCCTCGTCCTCCCAGCCTGGCGCCCCCGTGCAGGCTGCCGATGCGCCCCGACAGGATGTTGCCCCGATGCAGAACACCTCTCCCGACACCGCCGTCACCCCGCCCGACGCGCCGACCGTGATGTATTTCACCTACCAGGTGGACGGTGATGGCGCGACCTCCTACGAGGTCCAGAACGGCAGCGTGGCGACCTTCTGGTTCGGCCACACCTTCACCCTCGATGGCACCACGTACTACACGGGTTTCTCCTGGGATACCCGCGAGCGCTACGGCAAGCCGGGCGAGCAGTCGCCGGCTGGCCCGGATGATCGCGCCAACCTCGCCGAGGCCACTTTCGTGTTGGCCGGCGCGGACGCCAAGAAGCCATGGAAGTTCCGTGGCCAGGAATGGACCATCGGCGCGCTGGGCGCGTACGACAAGGCCGACGATGTCGATACCCGGCGCAAGCCGCTTGAACATCGCACCGCCGACGGTCGCCTGCTGCTGGCGGTGCCGACAAGCAGCTTCGACCGCGGCATCAGCAGCACCGGCTATGCACTGCTGCTGTTCAACCCCAAGCGCAGCGAAGACGACGTGGACAGCAAGGTCTGGCGCTATGTCGGCTCGGTGCGTACGGGCGAGGACAACAGCGCCGCCTGCGACGAAGGCAACGTGATGCCCTGCACCGACAGCGATGGCGAACTGGCCTTCGCTGCCGACGGCAACGGCCTGCCGCGACTGACCGTGACCTTCAAGGGCACCACCATCGAAGGCCCCGGCAAGACCCGTGCGCTGGGTGCCGGCGACGCCGTGCACTACACCTTCGACAGCGCGACCCAGCAGTACGTCGCGCCCTGATAGCACCCGCCCACGCGCGGGTTTCCTGTTGACCGACATGTTCTTGACTCACGGATGAGTCCGGTTGGCGATTCGCGGCATGCGCCGCTCCATCAACCCCGAGGAAAACGTCATGGCACAGCATGACTACAGCAGAAAGGAAGTCCTGGACATCGTCGAGCAGGTCGCCCGGCAGAAAGGCCTTCCGGTCGATGACTTCATGCGCTTCGCGCACATCGAGACCGGCGGCACCTTCAACGAGCGCGCCCACAACACCTCGTCCGGCGCCAAGGGCCTGTTCCAGTTCGTGCCCGGCTCCGCGCGCCAGTACCACCTGACCGGCCACGAGTTCGACCCGACCCGCAACACCGAAGCGGCCGCAAAGATGTACCAGGACAACCTGGACTCGATGGCACGCCGCAACGAGCGCACCGGCCACCCGTACCTGTCCGGAGGCAGTACGCCGACCGGCCTGGACCTGTACCTGGCCCACCAGCAGGGCAGCGCCGGCTATGGCTCGGTGCAGACCGCGATTGCCACCGGCACCTTCGGCGTGGTCCGCAACGGCCACGGCGAAGAGATCAACATGCGCCGCAACGTGCTGAACCAGATCGGTTCCGACGCGAAGGCGCTGACCGGCCACACCCTGGCCGAGATGCGCGGCATGAACGATGGCGACCTGGCGCGGACGTTCTCCAGCTACTACATCCACAAGTACGCCGCGATCAGCATTCCGGAAAAGAACATCGCCCCGCAGACGGTGGCGCCGGGCCAAAGCCAGGCCCCGGCCGCGCCTGCACAGACCAGCGCAGCCGTGGCGGCGGGTGCAGCCACGCTGGCGGCAACCGCAGCGGCGGCCACCGCGCCGAAGCCGGGCATCGAACTGCACGCCGCCTACGACGCCGGCGTGAAGTACGACCATGTGAAGTACGCCATCAACATTCCGGGCCACGCGCTGTACGTACCGGGCAAGACCGGCAAGAACGTGGAGCAGGGCTACATCGACTGCTCCGGCTGGGTCGGCACGCTGCAGAACCGCACCATGGACGAGATCAACCAGAAGGCCGGGCATGCGGTCTTCAGCAAGGCCGATCGCATCGACCTGGGCAACCTCGGTTCCGGCGGCATCGTGCGCAAGGCATTCGACCAGTCCGGCGTGCTGCTTGACCGCGACGCGATCCTCAAGCCCGGTGCGCTGAAGGAAGGCATGATCATCGGCCTGGATACGGCCAGGACCCGCCACGAGCACTGGAACGGCATCGACCACATCGTGATGGTGGTGCGCGACCCCACCACCGACAAGCTGCTGATCAGCCAGTCAACCGGCAGCAAGGGCGTGCACACCATGCCGGTCGAGGACTACCTCAAGCAGGTGAAGGACCACCCGAACTGGAAGCTGTACGCCTCCGATCCACTGTCCAAGGCGCGCGACCTGCTGGAAAACCGCACCCCGTCGCACGAGCAGACCCAGGGCAAGCCTGCCGCCGAGCACAAGGCCGCTGCCACGCCGCACGCCGAACTGTACAAGCAGGGCGCGCACAGCGAAGGCGTGCGCAAGGTGCAGGAACAGCTGGGACACTTGGGCTACGTCGGTGCCGACGGCAAGCCGCTGGTCGAGGATGGCCGCTTCGGCCGCAACACCGACGCGGCGGTGCGCCAGCTGCAGAAGGACAACGGCCTGGTGGCCGACGGCATTGTCGGGGCGAAGACGCTGGAGGCCATCAAGGAAGCCCGCGAGCGCCCGCTGCTGAACGACGAACGGCACCCGCGCAATCCGCTCTTCATCCAGGCCAGCAAGGGTCTGGAACTGTTGCCGGCCGGCACCTTCAAGGATCGCCACGCGCTGGAAAGCGCCGCCGCGGCCCTGACCAAGGAGGCGCATGCCGCGGGCCTGCAGCGCATCGACACGGTGGTGCCCAGCCCGAACGGTGAGCGCCTGTTTGCCGTGCAGGGCATGATCGGTGACCCGGCGGCCAGCCGCGTGGCGGTGGACACCCGTGCCGCCAGCGAGCAGAGCATCGCGCTCAGCAGCGGTGCCGTGCAGGGCGCGCCTAACGTGCTGCACCAGCAGCAGGACGCCCAGCAGGAGCAGGCCCGGCAGGCACAGAAGGCGATGGGCGTCTAAGCCCGCAACGCCTTGGCAGAGAAGGGAGGGCCACGTCCGCGTGGCCTTTTCCCTTTCTGCCAGCTGAGCGGCCGAGGCCGCTTTCAGCCTTGCTTCATGCCGCCTGCCGCTAGATGAATGCGCAAGCCGCACGGTGGACGAGGCAATGTTCCGGCAATGTTGGAACGTCAGCGTGGTCTCCACGGCAGCCGGGGCGCCCGCGCCCTCCCTGCCCAGCGTGGCATGCACCTCACAGGAGAACGAACATGCTCAGTACTTCCACACTCAGCTTCCGTGGTCTGGCGATGGCCCTGGCACTGGTGGCCGGTGTCGCCGTGGTCAGCGATGCCAGCGCGATGTCGAGGAAGGACAAGCGCACCCTGGTCGGCGCCGTAGTCGGTGGCGTGGCCGGCAACCTGCTCTCCAACGGCGATCCCGCTGCCACCGTCGGCGGCGCCGTGGCCGGCGGCGCGATCGGCAACCTGACCACCTCCGACCGCCGCGACCGCCGTTACTACGACAATCGCCGTTACGACGACCGCTACGATCGCCGTTACGACCGTGGCTACTACCGCAGCGGCTACTACGACCGCGGTGATGACCGTCGCTGGCAACGCGAGCGCTACTACGACAACCGCTACTACCACGACCGCGGTCGCCATCGCGGCTGGTAAGCAGCGCGGCATCTCCCATGCCGATGCACGGACGGGCGGGTCGATGACCCGCCCGTTTGCGTTGGCCGCGTGCATGGCGTTGAATGCGCAGCCTTGGATGTGACTTTCCCCACCGGGGCTGCGGCATGACTTCTTCCTCCCACCGCGTGCAGGGCCTCAACAACGACGAGGTCGCTGCCGACTGGCCACCGATCAGCGCGGCGGACATCGCGTGGCTGCGCCAGCACTACCCGCAGCTGGACGAGCGCAGCCAACCGCACTGGCACAGCCCGCGGCCGCTGTCGGCTGCCGCCATCGTCAACGGCGCGAACGGAGCGGTGTTCGTCAAGCGCCATCACCACAGCGTGCGCAGTGCGGCCTGCCTGGAAGAAGAGCACCACTTCATCGCCCATCTCGCCGCAGCGGGCGTACCGGTGGTGCAGGTGCTGCCAGCGGCCGATGGCCACACGGCGGCCGAACATGGCGAATGGACGTTCGAGCTGCATGCGATCGGCGTCGGCGAGGACCTGTACCGCGACGCCGTGTCGTGGTCGCTGCTGACCGATGTCGCGCAGGCCCGCGAAGGCGGGCGCACACTCGCGCAGCTGCACCGGGCCGCCGCCAGCTACCACGCGCCCCAGCGCAGCACCCATGTGCTGGTCGCGCGCGACGATCTGATCCGTGCCGACGATCCGATCGCGGCCATCAAGGCAGGGCTGCACGAGCGTCCCGGGCTGGCCCGCTACCTCGCGCGCATTCCATGGGAAGCGCAGCTGCAGCGCGACGTGCTGCCGTGGCATGCCGGCCTGGCCGAGCGCCTGCGCGATGAGCCACGGTTGTGGGCGCACAACGACTGGCACGTTTCCAACCTGCTGTGGCGCGATGGGCAGATCAGTACCGTGCTGGATTTTGGCCTGGCCTCGCCCACCAGTGCGCTGTTCGACCTCGCCACGGCGATCGAGCGCAACGCGGTGGCGTGGCTGGAACTGGAGCGCGGCATGGAGGCGGTGCGCATCGATATCGCGCTGGCCCTGCTCGACGGCTACCGCCAGGTGCTGCCGCTGTCGGCGGCACGCGTGCACCTGCTGGCCGACCTGCTGCCGATGGTTCATTTCGACTTCGCACTGTCCGAAGTGGAGTACTTCGAAGGCGTCACCGGCTCGACCGCCAATGCCGACGTCGCGTGGCAGCCCTTCATGCTGGGGCATCCGGCGTGGTTCCACAGCGCGCCGGGACAGGCACTGCTGCAGGCGCTGCACGCGGCGGCGTGACCCGGTTGGCGCACCATTGGGGTCAGATCCCTTTCCTGCGGAAAGGGATCTGACCCCGCAGCCTGGACCCCGCAGCCTGAAGGACGCCGGCTCGCAAATCCGTACCATTTGTAGTGAAATGGTCACCTGAAGCGGGGGTGCCTGGATCTGCCAGGCTGAGAGAGTCCCTTGGAACCTGATCCGGTTTGCACCGGCGTAGGGAGCTTTGAGCCGCAGCCACACCCCCATCATGGGCCCTGTGCACCTGCGCGCCGTCGCTTCGTCTCCCTTGTTGTCCGAAGACGAACCGAATGAACCGCTGCCTGCGCCCCACCCTGCTCTCCCTCGCCCTCTGCGCTGCGCTGCCACTGCACGCCAGCGAGGCCGATGCGTCCCCTGATGCGGCTGCCACCGGCGCCGAGCGCTCGCCCACCGAACTGGCGGCGGTACGCGTGCAGGCCGGCAAACCGAAGGCCGATACCTCACACGTGAACGCCTTCGGTGGCGGCAGCTGGAAGGACACGCCGGCCTCGGTGAACGTGCTTGAGCGCGATTACCTCGACCGTCGTCAGGTGCGTTCGCTATCCGAGTTGGCCAGCAACGATGCCTCGCTGGGTGATGCCTATGCGCCGGTGGGTTACTACCAGAACGTCGCCATCCGTGGCTTTGCCCTGGACGCCGCCACCGGCTACCGCTTCAACGGCCTGTCCATCGCCGGCGAACAGCGCCTGGCGCTGGAGAACGTGCAGTCGGTGGAGATCCTCAAGGGTGAGGCCGGCCTGGCCGCGGGCGTGATGGCGCCGGGCGGCATCATCAACTACATCGGCAAGCGCCCGGCCGAAGTGCGCACCGCCACGCTCGGTACCGATTCGGAAGGCTCGCGCTACGTCGCCGTCGATGTCGGCCACTGGATCACCCCGCGTTTCGGCCTGCGCCTGAATGCCGCATGGGATTCCAGCAACTCCTATGTCGAGCACGCCGACGGTCGCCGCAACTTCTACTCGCTGGCCGCCGACTGGCTGATTGGCGAGCGCGGCAAGCTGGAAGTGGATGCCAATTACCAGACCAGCTCGCAGCGTTCGGTGTCCGGCTACCAACTGCTGGGCGCACGCGACCTGCCGCGTGGCGTCGACCGCGAACACCTGCTGGGTTACCAGCCGTGGCAGCGCCCGGTGGATATCGCCAGCACCAACATCACCGCGCTGCATACCTACGACTTCAACGAGGCCTGGCAGTCGCGCATCTCGGTCGGCCACAGCCGTTCGGTGATCGATGACAACGTCGCCTTCGCCTACGGCTGCTACTACGCCGTGCTGTGCGCCGATGGCAGCGTGCCGGGCAACTACTTCGCGCCCAACGGCGACTATGACGTCTACGACTACCGCAGCCCGGACGACACCCGTCGCAACCAGCAGGCCCGTGCCGAGCTGCGTGGCCGCTTCGAGACCGGCAGCGTCGGCCATGAACTGACCGTCGGTGCCGACTACTTCCGCCGCACCGTGGACAAGCGCCCGAGCGTCAACGAGTACGTCGGCACCAGCAACATCCACGAAGCACCGGTGCCGGTATTCGCGCCGTCGCCGAAGATGCCGGGACCGTCCGCACGTCGCCTGGACAGCCGCCAGACCGCGTTCTTCGCGCTGGACCGGATGAGCTTCGGCGATGACTGGCAGTGGCTGGCCGGTGGCCGCTTCGTGCGCCTCGATGAGCGCGCCTACGACAAGCGTGGCACCCCGCAGCGGCACAGCCGCCTGTCGCGCTTCCTGCCGCAGACCGCGGTGGTGTGGAAGGCCACCGACCAGCTCAATGCCTATGCCAGCTACGTGCGCGGCATTTCGCTGGGCCAGGAAGCGCCGTTCTGGACCAGCAACGCCGACACCTTCCTGCCGTCGGTGCAGTCGCGGCAGCTGGAAGTGGGCGTGAAGTACGTGCCGGTCGAAGCGCTGACCCTGGGCGCGGCCGTGTTCCGCATTTCGCAGCCGTACCAGTACGCCAAGCCGGACAGCAGCGACGTCGGCTACACCTTCGTCGAGGAAGGCACGCAGACCCACACCGGCCTGGAGCTGACCGCCAACGGCCAGCTGACCGATGCGCTGCAGATCGTGGCCAGCGCCAGCGTGCTGCAGGCGCGCGCGCGCGACACCGGCACGCCGGCCTATGAAGGCCATCAGCTGGTGAACGTGCCGAAGGTGCGCGCCAGCGTGCACCTGGCCTATGCGCTGCCGTTCGTGCAGGGCCTGGACGTGACCGGCGGCTGGCGCTATGCCGGTGCCAACGTGGCCCGCGCCGACGGTGGCGTGCGCGCACCCGACTATTCAGTGTTCGACGCTGGCCTGCGTTTCCAGCATCGCCTGCGCGAGCGCACGGTGACCTGGAACCTGTCGGTGGACAACGTGTTCAACCGCTTCTACTGGCGCGATACCGGCAGCAGCGGCGGTGACTACTACCTGTTCCCCGGCGCACCGCGACAGGCCCGCCTGTCGGTGACGTTCGCGCTGTGAGCGGCGTGATGCTCGAGTGGACCGCCGCACTGTGCAGCATCCTCGGCGT
Organism: Stenotrophomonas sp. PE591; assembly: GCF_018320795.1. NCBI lineage: Bacteria > Pseudomonadati > Pseudomonadota > Gammaproteobacteria > Lysobacterales > Lysobacteraceae > Stenotrophomonas > Stenotrophomonas sp. PE591. Next base: position 912 of record NZ_JAAOKO010000010.1, on the reverse strand, counting down.
CTGGCTGATGGCCCGGCGCCGGCTGGCGGCGTGGCCGGTGGGCCTGCTGTCGGTGGCGCTGTATGGCCTGGTGTTCGCCGAGGCCAAGCTGTACTCGGATACCCTGCTGCAGGTCGCCTTCGGTGGCTTCCTGGTCTACGGCTGGCTCAACTGGCGGCAGCATGCCGCCGATGAGGGCAGCATCCGCATCGTGCCGCTGGCGCGCGGCACGCTGCTGCGCGACCTGGCCATCGGCCTGTGCGGTGGCGTGGCGCTGGGTGCAGCCATGCACAGCTTCACCGACGCTGCCCTGCCGTGGTTGGATGCGCTGCTGACCGGTCTGAGCCTGGTCGGGCAATGGTGGCAGGCACGCCGCCACGTGGCCTGCTGGTGGGTGTGGATCGCAGTGGACGTGGTCTATGTGGGTGCGTACCTGTTCAAGTCGCTGCACGTGACCGCCGCGCTGTACGTGTTCTTCCTCGGCCTGGCCGTGTTCGGCCTGCGCGCATGGAGCGCCGCCGCTCGCGAGCCACAGGTGGCAACCCGGTAGAGCCACGCCATGCGTGGCTGGGCTACCGGTAGTCGCCAACCTTGGTTGGCGTGCGTGCCGACCAAGGTCGGCATCTACCCAGAACATCCACGCATGGCGTGGATCTTATCTCTTGCCAATCTGGCACCTTGGGTGCCGAGAGCCCGGCGTGGGCGACCGTGTGGATCCAGGTCTTGCGACCGAGAAGTAGCTTGGGTCCCCACGCCGGATTCTCCCTGAACCGCCCGAACAGTTGGTTGAGTTGGCGCTCGAACTGATAAGACTGGGCAAGCGGGGAGAGCTCTCGACCCTGTCAGCCTAGCGGAGTTCTGCCATGTTTGGGATCGGGATCGATGTGAGCAAAGCCACGCTGGATGTGGCCGTCCATGGAGAGCAGTTTCGCC